>NZ_JBWYIS010000004.1:0-170248 GCF_056779945.1 Acinetobacter sp. ANC_7635
ACATCCTTCTTTCTCGCCAAGTAGGTGTTCCATACATCGTTGTATTCTTAAACAAATGTGACCTTGTAGACGACGAAGAGCTTCTTGAGCTAGTTGAAATGGAAGTTCGTGAACTTCTTTCTACTTATGACTTCCCAGGTGATGACACTCCAGTTATCCGTGGTTCTGCTCTTGCTGCACTTAACGGTGAAGCTGGTCAGTTCGGTGAAGATGCAGTTGTTGCTCTTGTTGAAGCGCTTGACACTTACATCCCAGAGCCAGAGCGTGCTATTGATAAAGCATTCTTAATGCCAATCGAAGACGTATTCTCTATTTCTGGTCGTGGTACAGTGGTAACTGGCCGTGTAGAAGCTGGTATCGTGAAAGTAGGCGAAGAAGTTGAAATCGTAGGTATCAAAGACACAGTTAAAACTACAGTAACTGGCGTTGAAATGTTCCGTAAACTTCTAGACGAAGGTCGTGCGGGCGAGAACTGTGGTATCTTATTACGCGGTACTAAGCGTGAAGACGTACAACGTGGTCAAGTACTTTCTAAACCAGGTGCGATCAAGCCACACACTAAATTCGATGCAGAAGTATACGTACTTTCTAAAGAAGAAGGTGGTCGTCACACTCCATTCCTTAACGGTTACCGTCCACAGTTCTACTTCCGTACAACTGACGTAACTGGCGCGATTCAATTGCAAGAAGGCGTTGAAATGGTTATGCCTGGTGACAACGTAGAAATGTCAGTAGAATTAATCCACCCAATCGCAATGGACCCAGGTCTACGTTTTGCGATCCGTGAAGGTGGTCGTACAGTTGGTGCTGGTGTTGTTGCTAAAGTAACTGCATAATAGAAGTACAAACGAAAACCGAGAGTTTCGATTCTCGGTTTTGTTATAGGTCAGTAGTTCAATTGGTAGAGCGTCGGTCTCCAAAACCGAATGTTGGGGGTTCGAGTCCCTCCTGGCCTGCCAAATTATTTTTGATAAAAAGCTTGATGCTGGCTAAACTGGTCATATAATAAGTCGCGAATTCAACGACGAGTACAAAAATGTCGAATGATAAATCGCGTGACGCATTAAGCGACGCGCCAATTCCTCAAAGAAACAATTCCGCTGAAGTCGTTAAATCTGGTTCACCAGTTGACGTGATTTTATGGATTATTGCATTGGCATTACTTGCTGGTGCACTTATGGTAAATCAACATCTTCCAGCATATTGGGTTCCCGCAAACAATATTTGGGTGCGTGTTGGGGTAATTTTGGCTTGTATCGTTGTGGCTTTAGGTTTATTATACGCCACCCATCAAGGCAAAGGCTTTGTTCGTTTGTTGAAAGACTCACGCATTGAACTGCGTCGAGTGATTTGGCCAACAAAGCAAGAAACAGTAACTGCATCATGGCAAGTGTTACTTGTTGTTGTAATCACCGCTATTGGTTTATGGTGTTTTGATTACATTATTAGTTGGTTGATGAAGTTTATTATCGGGTAAAAGAGCTATGAAACGTTGGTACATTATTCATGCCTATTCAGGTTATGAAAAACAAGTGATGCGTTCGCTTAATGATCGAATCCAGCGTAGCGCTGTTGCCGATAGCTTTGGTGAAGTCCTTGTTCCTACCGAAGAAGTGGTAGAGATGAAGGATGGTAAGAAACGTAAGTCAGAGCGTAAATTCTTTCCAGGCTATGTGTTAGTTGAAATGGAAATGAATGACGATACTTGGCACATTGTTAAAGAATGTCCAAAAGTGCTCGGATTTATTGGTGGTACGGCAGAAAAGCCTGCTCCAATTACGCAAAAAGAAGCTGACGCGATTCTTGCACGTGTACGCAATACTGGCGAAGCACCTCGTCCTAAGACAATGTTCGAGCCAGGCGAAGAATTATTGGTTACTGATGGTCCATTCACAGACTTTAAAGGTGTGGTGGAAGAAGTTCAGTACGAAAAGTCACGCTTAACGTTGACGATTAATGTATTCAATCGACCAACTCAAGTTGAATTGGAATTTCGACAAGTCGAAAAAACAATTTAATCTGAATTGGTTGAAAACGCCCGATTTTATTAATCGGGCATTGTTGTTGTAACGGTATCGTTACTTGTAAATATTGGGGAGCCTTAATCGGCGTTTGTACCCAGAGGTAATTGAAATGGCTAAGAAGATTGACGGCTATATCAAGCTGCAAGTTCCAGCTGGTAAAGCGAATCCATCTCCACCAATCGGTCCTGCACTAGGTCAACGTGGTGTAAACATCATGGCATTCTGTAAAGAATTCAATGCTGCTACACAAAAACTTGAAGCTGGTCTTCCGATTCCTGTAGTGATCACTGTGTACAACGACAAGTCGTTCACATTTATCATGAAAACTCCGCCTGCTGCTATTCTTCTTAAGAAAGCTGCTGGTATCCAAAAGGGTTCAGCTGTACCTAACAAAACTAAAGTTGGTAAGTTGACTCGTGCTCAATTAGAAGAGATCGCGACTACTAAAGAACCAGATTTAACTGGTGCTGACTTAGACGCGCGTGTACGTACCATTGCTGGTTCTGCACGTTCTATGGGCTTGGAAGTGGAGCTTTAAGACATGGCTAAATTAACTAAACGTCAAAAAGCGATTGCAGCTGCTGTAGAAGCGAACAAAGTTTATACTTTGGAAGAAGCTGTAGCAGTACTTTCTAGCCTTCCAGCTGCTAAATTCAAAGAATCTTTGGATGTAGCTGTAAATCTAGGTGTTGATCCTCGTAAATCTGACCAAGTTGTTCGTGGCGCGACTACACTTCCTGCAGGTACTGGTAAAACTGTACGTGTAGCTGTGTTTGCTCAAGGCGCTGCTGCTGAAGCTGCTAAAGCTGAAGGCGCGGACGTAGTTGGTTTTGATGACCTTGCTGAAAGCATTCAAGCGGGTAACCTTGACTTTGACGTAGTGATTGCTGCTCCAGATGCAATGCGCGTTGTAGGTAAGTTAGGTACAATCCTTGGTCCACGTGGCTTAATGCCAAACCCTAAAGTGGGTACTGTAACTCCTGACGTAGCAACTGCAGTTAAAAATGCAAAAGCTGGTCAAGCACGTTACCGTGTAGACAAAGCGGGTATCATCCATGCTGCGATCGGTCAAGTAGGTTTCACTGCTGAAGCTGTTCGTCAAAACGTTGAAGCTCTTGTAGCTGACCTTAAGAAAGCAAAACCTGCAACTTCTAAAGGTGTTTATATCAAAAAGATCACTTTAAGCTCAACTATGGGTCCTGGTCTTACTATTGATGTAACTAACGTTTCTAACTAAGTTTAACTTAGACAGAATTTTAAAGCCCTGAGTAAGATTTGAAGCGCTGCTTCAAATCTTACGCAAGATACCGGTTTTGGATTTCTTGCGAACTTAGGCAAACTTTGAATTGGTAAATGAGAATTTATCAGCGTCAAAGACCTCAGGCGAGGGGAGTTTTATGCTTCGCTCTTAATATTCCAGCCTGCGTAGACGCGGTGGTGTGATTTAGTTCATCCTCCGCGTGTTGACTCAGTGATGAGTTAACGAACTGGGAGTGTACTTCGCGTGAGTACATAAATCACCGTTAGGAGGTTTTACAATGGCTCTTCTTATCGAAGACAAAAAACAGATCGTAGCTGAAGTTAACGCTGTTGCTTCTACTGCTTTCACTGCTGTTGTTGCTGACTACCAAGGTTTAACTGTTGAGCAATTAACTGCTCTTCGTGTTGAAGCGCGTAAACTAGGTGTTACTACACGTATCGTGCGTAATACTTTAGCTAAACGTGCTCTTCAAGATACTCAGTTCGATATCTTGAACGACAACCTTGTTGGCCCAACAATTTTAGCTTTCTCGACTTCTGAAGACGACATGGGCGCAGCTGCTCGTTTGTTTGAAGAATTTGCTAAAACTAATAAAGCATTTGAACTTAAAGCTGCTGCATTCGATGGCAAGGTTTATCAAGGTGCTGAAGTTAGCGTAATCGCGAACCTTCCGAACCAAGAAAAAGCGCTTACTATGCTTGCAAATGTTCTTCAAGCTCCTATTTCGAAATTGGGTCGCCTTATTACTGCGCTCAAAGAGAAAAACGAGTCAGAAGCTGCTTAAGCTTAATAAATCAATTTCCACACCATTCAATATCCATTTGGAGTTATTCTCATGGCTTTAACTAACGAAGAAATCTTAAACGCAGTTGCTGAAAAAACTGTTCTTGAACTTGTTGAACTTATCTCTGCTTTTGAAGAGAAATTCAATGTATCTGCTGCTGCTGTAGCTGTAGCTGCTGCTCCAGGTGCTGGCGCTGCTGCTGCTGAAGAACAAACTGAATTCAATGTAGAGTTGACTTCTTTCGGTGCTAACAAAGTTGCTGTAATTAAAGCAGTTCGTGAAGCTACTGGTCTTGGTCTTAAAGAAGCTAAAGATTTAGTTGAAGGCGCTCCAGCTCTTCTTAAAGAAGGTGTTTCTAAAGAAGAAGCTGAAGAACTTAAGAAGAAACTTGAAGAAGCTGGTGCTCAAGTTACTGTTAAGTAATTTCGCCATGGGGTCATTATTAATTTGACCCCAAAAATTGGCTGATGGCTCTTGGGTCATCAGCCTTTTTGCGTTACAATTATCGGCTCGATTTTTGTTAACTTGATGTAAAAATCATCAATACTAACTATAATTGAATAAAATCAAACGCTTACCAATATTTTTCCATGTTTAAAAATATTGTTAAGCGTTTTAATACCACTGAACATTGCAGCATTTGAACAAAGTGGTGGTCATATCGACCTGCGTAATTCCTTCTAGACCCGTTCTGCAGGCGGGTTTAGTTTACTTTCCGAGGACTCCAGATGGCATACTCATATACCGAAAAGAAACGGATCCGTAAGAATTTTGGTAAATTGCCCCAAGTGATGGATGCTCCGTACCTGCTCGCGATTCAAGTCGACTCGTACAGAACGTTCCTTCAAGATGGCAAAACACCAAAAAACCGCGAAGATATCGGTCTCCAAGCCGCATTTCGTTCAGTTTTTCCAATTGAAAGTTATTCTGGGAATGCTGCTTTAGAATTCGTTGAGTATAGCCTTGGTAAACCAGAGTTTGACGTTCGCGAATGTATTCTTCGTGGCTCAACTTATGCGGCACCAATGCGCGTAAAAATTCGTTTGATCATTAAGGATCGCGAAACGAAATCAATTAAAGACGTACGTGAACAAGAAGTGTACATGGGTGAAATGCCACTTATGACACAGAATGGTACGTTCGTGATCAATGGTACTGAGCGTGTAATCGTATCTCAATTACATCGTTCACCTGGTGTGTTCTTTGATCATGACAAGGGTAAGACGCATTCAAGTGGTAAGGTGCTTTATTCAGCACGTATCATTCCTTACCGTGGTTCATGGTTAGACTTTGAGTTTGATGCTAAAGATTTAGTATACGTTCGTATTGACCGTCGTCGTAAGTTACTTGCGACTGTGATTCTTCGTGCCTTGAACTATACAAACGAACAAATTCTAGACATGTTCTATGAAAAGGTTCCTGTATATCTAGACATGGGCAGCTATCAAATTGACTTGGTTCCAGAGCGTCTGCGTGGCGAAATGGCACAATTTGATATCACAGACAATGACGGTAAGACAATCGTTGAGCAAGGTAAACGTATTAATGCGCGTCATGTTCGTCAAATGGAAGCTGCAGGCTTAACTAAACTTCCAGTACCTGATGAATATTTATATGAGCGTATTACTGCTGAAGATATTACATTACACAATGGTGATGTGATTGCTGCAAACACGGTTCTTAGCCATGAAGTTATGGTTAAAATCGCTGAAGGTGGCGTTAAGCAATTTAACGTACTTTATACCAACGATATCGATCGCGGTTCATTCGTAGCTGATTCATTACGTGCTGATACGACTTCTGGTCGTGAAGAAGCACTTGTAGAAATTTACAAGGTAATGCGTCCAGGTGAGCCACCAACGAAAGAAGCTGCAGAAAACTTATTCAATAACTTGTTCTTCTCTTCTGAACGTTATGATTTATCACCAGTCGGTCGTATGAAGTTCAACCGTCGTTTAGGTCGTCCTTACGAAGTGGGTACAGATCAGAAGTCACGTGAAGTTGAAGGTATTCTTTCAAACGATGACATCATTGACGTATTAAAAACACTGGTTGAAATCCGTAACGGTAAAGGTGAAGTCGATGATATCGACCACCTAGGTAACCGTCGCGTACGTTCTGTTGGCGAAATGACAGAAAATCAATTCCGTGTTGGTCTAGTTCGTGTTGAACGTGCTGTGAAAGAGCGTTTATCACAAGCAGAGACAGATAACTTGTCTCCACAAGACTTGATCAATGCAAAACCAGTAGCGGCTGCAATCAAAGAATTCTTTGGTTCAAGCCAGTTATCTCAGTTCATGGATCAAAACAACCCATTGTCTGAAATTACACACAAACGTCGTGTATCAGCATTAGGTCCAGGTGGTTTAACACGTGAACGTGCGGGCTTCGAAGTACGTGACGTACATCAAACTCACTACGGTCGTGTTTGTCCAATTGAAACGCCTGAAGGTCCAAACATTGGTTTGATCAACTCATTATCTGTATATGCGAAAGCGAATAGCTTTGGTTTCTTAGAAACTCCATATCGTAAAGTTGTTGATGGCCGTGTAACGGATGAAGTTGAATATTTATCAGCAATTGAAGAAGTAGGTACTGTGATTGCACAGGCCGATTCTCAATTGGATAAAGATGGCAACTTAACAGAAGAGTTCGTATCTGTTCGTCACCAAGGTGACTTCGTACGTATGCCGCCAGAAAAAGTAACGCACATGGACGTATCTGCTCAGCAGGTTGTTTCTGTGGCTGCGTCACTGATTCCATTCCTTGAACACGATGATGCGAACCGTGCATTAATGGGTTCAAACATGCAACGTCAGGCTGTTCCTACGCTGATTGCTGACAAGCCTCTTGTTGGTACAGGTATGGAAGCGAACGTGGCGCATGACTCAGGCGTGTGTGTGATCGCGAAACGTGGTGGACGTATTGAATACGTAGATGCATCTCGTGTCGTTATTCGTGTGAATGAAGATGAAATGGTTGCGGGTGAAGCAGGTGTAGATATCTACAACTTGATCAAGTACACACGTTCGAACCAAAACACATGTATCAACCAAAAAGTGCTTGTGAACCTAGGCGACAAAGTTGGTCGTGGTGATGTACTTGCTGATGGTCCATCAACTGATGGCGGTGAATTGGCACTTGGTCAAAACATGCGTGTCGCGTTCATGACTTGGAACGGTTATAACTACGAAGACTCGATCTTATTATCTGAGCGTGTTCTTCAAGAAGATCGTTTGACGTCTATTCACATTCAAGAACTCTCTTGTGTCGCGCGTGATACTAAACTTGGTTCAGAAGAAATTACTGCTGATATCCCGAACGTAGGTGAGGCTGCACTTTCTAAGCTTGATGAATCAGGTATTGTCTATATCGGTGCTGAAGTAACTGCTGGCGACATCTTAGTTGGTAAAGTAACACCTAAGGGCGAAACGCAGTTGACTCCTGAAGAAAAATTGCTTCGTGCAATCTTTGGTGAAAAAGCAGCTGATGTGAAAGACTCTTCACTTCGTGTTCCATCTGGTACGAAGGGTACAGTTATCGACGTTCAAGTGTTTACTCGTGATGGTATCGAGAAAGACGAACGTGCTCAAGCGATTGAAAAAGCTCAACTTGATGCATACCGTAAAGATTTGAAAGAAGAATACAAAATCTTCGAAGAAGCTGCACGTGAGCGCGTTGTACGTTTGTTGAATGGTCAAGAGTCTAATGGCGGCGGTACAACAAAACGTGGCGATAAGTTAACTGATGAAGTTCTTTCAAATCTAGAACTTGTTGATCTACTTGATATCCAACCAGTAGATGAAGGCATCGCGGAGCGTTTAACTCAAATTCAAGTATTCTTGAAAGAGAAGAGTCTTGAAATTGATGAGAAATTCGCTGAGAAAAAACGCAAGCTTTCTACAGGTGATGAGTTAACAACTGGCGTATTGAAAGTTGTTAAAGTTTACCTAGCAGTAAAACGTCGTATTCAGCCTGGTGATAAGATGGCGGGTCGTCATGGTAACAAAGGTGTTGTATCAAACATCTTGCCAGTTGAAGACATGCCACATGATGCGAATGGTGTTCCAGTAGATATCGTATTGAACCCACTAGGTGTACCTTCACGTATGAACGTGGGTCAGATTCTTGAAACTCACTTGGGTATGGCTGCGAAAGGTCTTGGTGACAAGATCGATCAAATGTTGAAAGAACAACGTACTGTACTTGAACTTCGTGAATTCTTAGACAAGATTTACAACAAAGTTGGTGGCGAGCAAGAAGATCTTGATAGCTTAACTGATGATGAAATCTTGGCACTTTCAGGCAACCTCCGTAAAGGTGTTCCACTTGCAACACCAGTATTTGACGGTGCCGAAGAAGGTCAAATCAAAGAGTTATTAGAACTATCTGGTCTTTCACGTACTGGTCAGACAGTACTGTATGATGGCCGTACTGGTGAACGTTTTGACCGTCCTGTAACTGTAGGTTACATGTACATGTTGAAATTGAACCACTTGGTTGATGACAAGATGCATGCGCGTTCTACAGGTTCTTACTCGCTTGTAACGCAACAGCCGCTTGGTGGTAAAGCACAATTCGGTGGTCAGCGTTTCGGTGAGATGGAGGTCTGGGCACTCGAAGCATATGGCGCAGCTTATACGCTTCAAGAAATGCTGACTGTGAAGTCGGATGACGTTGAGGGTCGTACCCGTATCTATAAGAACATTGTAGATGGTAACCATTATATGGACCCAGGTATGCCTGAATCGTTCAACGTATTGACCAAAGAGATCCGTTCTTTAGGTATCAACATTGAACTGAAAAATGGTGACTAAATCCCCCTCAATCCCCCTTTGATAAGGGGGAGACTAACCCCTCTTTAAAAAAGAGGGGTTAGGGGAGATTACCAATTCAGTTAAAAAACAATATTTGTGACCCAGTTGTGAAGTGAAAATCTCCACAACACACGGAGAAAAAAATTGAAAGACTTGCTCGATATCATGCGCAAAAAGACGGATTCAGACGGTCATGCTCCTGTAGAGTTTGATCGCATCCGTATTGGTCTTGCGTCACCAGAAATGATTAAGTCATGGTCTCATGGTGAAGTTAAAAAGCCAGAGACAATTAACTATCGTACGTTCAAACCTGAACGTGATGGTTTATTCTGTGCCAAAATTTTTGGTCCAGTAAAAGATTACGAATGCTTGTGTGGTAAATACAAGCGTATGAAATACAAAGGTGTCATTTGTGAAAAATGTGGCGTTGAAGTAACAACTGCGAAAGTTCGTCGTGAGCGTATGGGTCACATTGAGCTTGCTTCACCAGTTGCACACATTTGGTTCTTAAAATCACTGCCTAGCCGTATCGGTCTTCTTTTAGACATGACGCTACGTGATATCGAACGTGTATTGTATTTCGAATCTTACGTTGTAACAGATCCTGGTATGACGCCATTTGAGAAATACCAACTTCTGAATGACGAAGAATACTTCACAGCATTAGAAGAGCACGGTGATGAATTCACTGCGAAAATGGGTGCTGAAGCAGTTCAAGATTTGTTGAAAGACATCGATCTTGAAGCTGAGATTTCTCGTTTACGTGAAGAAATTCCAAATACAACTTCTGAAACGAAGCTTAAGAAAGCATCTAAGCGTTTGAAGTTAATGGAAGCGTTCAAAGAGTCGAATAACAAACCAGAATGGATGGTGTTGACTGTACTTCCAGTACTTCCACCAGATCTTCGTCCGCTTGTACCACTTGAAGGTGGTCGTTTCGCGACATCTGATTTGAACGATCTTTATCGTCGTGTGATTAACCGTAACAACCGTTTAAAGCGTCTTCTTGATCTAGCTGCTCCAGATATCATCGTACGTAACGAAAAACGTATGTTACAAGAGTCTGTAGATGCATTGTTAGATAACGGTCGTCGTGGTCGTGCAATTACTGGTTCGAACAAACGTCCTCTTAAATCTTTGGCAGACATGATCAAAGGTAAACAAGGTCGTTTCCGTCAGAACTTACTTGGTAAGCGTGTTGACTATTCTGGTCGTTCGGTAATTACTGTAGGTCCTACTTTACGTCTTCACCAATGTGGTCTTCCTAAGAAAATGGCACTTGAGTTATTCAAGCCGTTTATTTTCGCGAAATTACAAGCGTCTGGCCAAGCAACTACCATTAAAGCTGCGAAGAAAATGGTTGAGCGTGAGACTCCAGAAGTTTGGGACGTTCTTGCATCTGTGATTCGTCAACATCCAGTGATGTTGAACCGTGCGCCAACACTTCACCGTTTAGGTCTTCAAGCATTTGAACCTGTATTGATCGAAGGTAAAGCGATCCGTCTACACCCACTCGTATGTGCTGCGTTCAACGCCGACTTCGATGGTGACCAAATGGCGGTACACGTTCCATTAACACTTGAAGCTCAATTAGAAGCTCGTGCGTTAATGATGTCAACGAACAACATCTTGTCTCCAGCAAACGGTGAACCAATCATCGTTCCATCGCAAGACGTTGTCTTAGGCTTGTATTACATCACGCGTGATGCAATCAATGCCAAAGGTGAAGGCATGGTGTTCGCGGATACTCACGAAGTAAACCGTGCGCTTGCAACAGGTCAAGTTGATTTACATGCTCGCGTTAAAGCTCGTGTACATCAAACTGTGATCAATGAAAATGGTGAGCGTGAGCAACAAACGATTATCGTTGATACAACGCCAGGCCGTTGTTTACTTTGGGAAGTTGTGCCAGAAGGTTTAAGCTTCGAGCAAATCAACGTTGAGATGACCAAAAAGAACATCTCTAAATTGATCAACTCTTGCTACCGTAAGCTTGGTTTGAAAGATACTGTTATTTTTGCTGACCAATTGATGTACCTCGGTTTCCGTCAAGCAACACGTTCAGGCGTGTCTGTTGGTATGGAAGACATGGTGATTCCACCTGCGAAGTATTCAATCATCGAGAAAGCTGAAGTTGAAGTTCGTGAAATTGAGCAACAGTTCGAACAAGGTTTCGTAACTGCCGGTGAACGTTATAACAAAGTTGTCGATATTTGGGCACGTACAAATGACCAAGTAGCGAAAGCGATGATGGATAACTTGTCTTACACGACTGTTAAGAACAAACAGGGCGAAGATGAGAAACAAAAATCATTCAACTCCATCTACATGATGTCTGATTCTGGTGCCCGTGGTAGTGCAGCACAGATTCGTCAGCTTGCAGGTATGCGTGGTTTGATGGCAAAACCGGATGGCTCGA
The DNA here is from genome assembly GCF_056779945.1 of Acinetobacter sp. ANC_7635. Taxonomy (NCBI): domain Bacteria; kingdom Pseudomonadati; phylum Pseudomonadota; class Gammaproteobacteria; order Moraxellales; family Moraxellaceae; genus Acinetobacter; species Acinetobacter sp. ANC_7635. The sequence goes on from NZ_JBWYIS010000004.1 coordinate 11,306, forward strand.
TTATTGAGACACCAATTAAAGCGAACTTCCGTGAAGGTTTGACCGTACTTCAGTACTTCATTTCAACACACGGTGCACGTAAAGGTTTGGCCGATACAGCATTGAAGACAGCGAACTCGGGTTACTTGACACGTCGTCTTGTAGACGTAGCGCAAGACTTAGTGATTACTGAGCCAGATTGCGGTACTTTTGACGGTCTCGTAATGACGCCATTCATTCAAGGTGGTGATGTTATCGAGAACTTAGGTACTCGTGTGCTTGGTCGTGTATTAGCTGAAGATGCGAAGCGACCAGGTTCTGATGAAGTAGTACTGCCACGTAATACACTCATCGATGAGAAACTTGCAAACTACCTAGAAGAGCAAGGTGTCGATGAAGTTAAAGTGCGTTCAGTAGTAAACTGTGCATCTACTTTTGGTGTATGTGCGAAATGTTATGGTCGTGACCTTGCACGTGGTCACTTGGTGAATCCAGGTGAATCAGTGGGTGTAATGGCTGCTCAATCCATTGGTGAGCCAGGTACACAGTTAACGATGCGTACATTCCACGTGGGTGGTGCTGCGAGCCGAACTTCTGCTGCGAACAGTGTTCAAGTACGTAATGCAGGCTTTGTCCGTTTCCATAATGTGAAGACAGTTCAACACGCTAAAGGTCACTTAGTGTCTGTTTCTCGTTCTGGTGAGATTGGTATCACTGATGACATCGGTCGTGAGCGTGAGCGTTATAAACTTCCTTACGGTGCCTCAATCTTGATTAAAGATGGTGGTGCGGTAGAAGCTGGCGGTATTGTAGCGACTTGGGATCCGCATACGCATCCATTGGTAACAGAAGTTGCTGGTAAAGCACGTTTCAGCCAAATCGCTGATGGTGTAACTGCAACCTCGAAAACAGATGATGCAACTGGTATGACGACAGTTGAAATTTTACCTGTAACGTCTCGTCCAGCTTCTGGTAAAGACTTACGTCCAGCGATTGTATTAGATACAGTTGATGGTGGTGAACAGTTCTACTTCTTACCACAAAATACAATTGTGACTGTCCGAGATGGCGAAACAATTGGTGTGGGTGATGTAATTGGTCGTGTACCTCAAGAAACTTCACGTACTCGTGATATTACCGGTGGTCTTCCACGTGTAGCTGACTTGTTTGAAGCACGTAAGCCGAAAGAACATGCGATCCTTGCAGAAGTTTCAGGTGTTGTAAGCTTTGGTAAAGAAACTAAAGGTAAGAATCGTTTGGTGATCACACCGGATGATGGCTCAGAGATTTACGAAGAGTTAATTCCTAAGTGGCGTACGATTAACGTGTTCGAAGGTGAGCATGTGAACCGTGGTGAAACGATTTCTGATGGTCCGCAAAACCCACATGACATCTTACGTTTGAAAGGCGAAGTTGCACTTACGAACTACATCGTGAATGAAGTTCAAGACGTATATCGTCTCCAAGGTGTAAAAATCAACGATAAGCACATTGAAGTCATCGTACGTCAAATGTTGCGTAAAGTTGAGATCATCGATGGTGGTGATACAAGCTTCATCAAAGGCGAGCAAGTGGATTACATCCGTGTTGTCCAAGAAAACCAAGCAGTACTTGCTCAGAACAAGTTCCCTGCGAAGTTTGAACGTCAATTGATGGGTATCACGAAAGCTTCACTTTCTACTGACTCGTTCATTTCTGCTGCATCGTTCCAGGAAACAACACGTGTGTTAACTGAAGCTGCTGTAACAGGTAAAGAAGATGATTTACGCGGTCTAAAAGAAAACGTGGTTGTTGGTCGCTTGATCCCAGCGGGTACAGGCTTGGCTTACCACTTAGAGCGTCGTCGTCAAGAAGCAGAAGCTGCTGAGCACGAATTGGTTAATGACTTCTCTGAAGTTGACCAAGCGTTCTCACAAGCATTAAATGAAGATCAGTTTTAATCTAAACTGAATTAAGAAGGCACCTACGGGTGCCTTTTTTTATTGAGTTTGATAATGTGAATTTGAGGCTAAATATCTATTTTGAAAAAAACTCTTTACAAATAGCATCATTTTCGCGTTGTCTTGTAACAGAAATTGAAAATTTTATTCTCTAGATCGCGATATGCTTATATAAATAGACAAAGAGGGACATCAAGATGAAAAAGTTAACAGCTGTCATGGCGATGGCAACCGTATCTACAATGCTACTTGCAGGTTGTGAAAGCATGACGCCGAATCAACAGCGTATTGGTGCAGCTGCTGCAGGTGGCGCACTTGGTGGTGGTGTTGGTAATAATGTTGGTGGTGGTGTTGGTGCAACGCTTGGTGGTGGTGCAGGTGCCGCTATAGGTAGTAAAGCTCAAGGGGGCTCAGATCGTAATGCCACTTATAGTGGTGTAGGCGGTGCAATCGGGTCTGCAGTCGGTAAAAGTATTTTTGGTGGTAACTCTGGCGCTGCAATTGGTGGTGCAATTGGCGGCGGTGCAGGAGCAGCGATAGAGCAAAAGCGATAGAACAAAATAATCGTTAATTTGCTAAAGTGATAAAAAAAAGCGCTCATAGAGCGCTTTTTTTATTAACGGAAACGTGTGGCTTTTGCCTTCTTGCGACGGATATACACAGTTTTGTGAACTTCTGCGATCCGTAAGCCTGATTCATCCATAATATTCACAGTATAGCTACGGTAAACAGGAGCATGATTGCTAGCGAGCTCTTTGATGAGTTGTATTTCACTGGAATCAATGCGGATATCTGCATAAACAGTGCTACGACCAGGAGTTAAAAAATCGATGCTTGCAGCCTTATCCCAAACAATATATTTATCACCTAAGTGATACATGAGTAATGTCATATAGAATGGGTCAACCATAGAATAAAGGCTACCGCCAAAGTGGACACCCACAATATTTTTATTTTTTCGTGTAAGTGGCATTTTTACACGAATATGATGATTTTTTAAGTCGATTTTATCGATAGTAATGCCTGCGCCTTGAAAGGGTGCAAAGCTATTAAACATATACTTGGAGATTAACGGAATTGTCGTTAGCTTTTTCAAAATACTCATTTAGGTCAATTATTTTTATTTCATTAGTTAGCATACTAAAGTACAAAAAATATTCTGGCATTGATCGAAAATCATCGTAGACCAAGAAAACGGTCAATCAATAACAAAAAAGGTTGAGCATATTATGCAATTTGAATCGCATTGGATTAACACGACAGATCAACAAAAACTCTATGCTAAAACATGGGGAGATCGGAATAAGCCGGCATTGGTGCTTGTGCATGGTTATCCAGACAATCAAGAAGTATGGGAACCAATCATTTCGAATTTAATCGAAGATTATTTTGTTGTAACTTATGATGTGCGTGGCGCTGGTCAATCGAGCTTACCGAAAAAGATTCGCGCTTATGCATTAGCTCAACTGTCTTTGGATTTGGAGAGTGTGGTAAATCGTCTGTTGCCAAATCGAAACTTTCATGTGGCAGCACACGATTGGGGCTCAATTCAAACATGGGAATCCGTAACAGAATCTAAATTTAAAGGTCGTATTCTTTCATATACCACTATATCTGGACCATGCTTGGACCATGCTGCTTATTGGATGCGTGAACAATTCAAACATCAAAAACCAAAGTTCTTTAAGCAATTGATTAAGTCTTGGTACATCGTACTATTTCAGCTACCCGTAGTTGCACCGACGATGTGGAATTTTCTCAATCCAGATCGCTGGGGCAAAATATTTGAAATTCTTGAAGATACAAAAGGCTTACCTGTAAACCAAAATATCTCTAAGGATGGTGAGTATGGTGTGGCACTGTATCGGGCAAACTTTATTCCACGTCTAATGATGCCTCGTCAACGTCATGCGATTTGCCCCGTTCAAGCGGTAGTCTTAAAACGCGATAAATATGTAAGTCCAGAGTTGATTGACGAAATTCCAAAATGGGCGACAGGTTTTGAACGTGTTGAGGTAGATGCGAATCACTGGGCAGTTTTAAGTCGTGCACAAGAGATCGCATCGTATATTAAACAATTTGCAAAAAAAAATGCGCAAGGCGAATAGAATCTGACGAGTGAAGGTTTCAACCCCTGATGAGCAGATTTATTACAAACAAATTCTGATAAAATAGTTTTTTTGTCTGATTCCTATTTCTTATGTTTGCAATTCTTGCTGCCATTGGGGTCATGTTTGGCCTCTCTTTGGCTCGTGTGCCTGTGGTATTTGCACTGATCATTGGTGCTGTAACAGGAGGCCTATTGGCTGGTCTTGGTTTACAAGGCACTATGGAAGCGTTTAATGGTGGTTTGGGCAAGGGTGCCCAGATTGCTTTAGCTTATGGTGTACTTGGTGCATTTGCCTTAACTTTGGCTCGTTCAGGTTTGCCAGATCTTCTAGCATATAAAATGATTAATTCACTTAAAGGTGAGGCTAATCTTAAAATACAAAATCGTGTCAAATATGCCATCTTTGCAACGGTTGCAATAGCGGCTGTTTGTTCTCAAAACGTAATTCCCGTGCATATTGCTTTTATTCCTGTATTGATTCCACCATTATTGATGGTATTCAACCATTTAAAGCTTGATCGACGATTGGTTGCATGTCTACTCACATTTGGTTTATGTGCAACTTATATGTTGATCCCAGTCGGTTTTGGTGCAATTTTCCTAAATGATATTTTAGGTCAAAACATCAATACTTTTGGTGAACCACTTGGCTTCCAAATTGATTATGATCAAATCCCTTCTGCGATGGCGATTCCTGTGTTTGGGATGTTCGTAGGTTTATTAATCGCAGTGTTTTATAGCTATCGTAAACCACGAGAATATCGTGACATTCATGTCGAAGAACAACCACAAAGCATTTCGGGTGAAATGGGTGTTCAAGAAGGTTCTGCGAGACCGGAGGTTTCTAAATTCACGATTTATATGGCGGGGGGTGCTGTTTTAGCAACGCTTGCAGTGCAATTGTATTCTGATTCGATGATTTTAGCTGGTTTAGTCGGTGTGGCGATCCTAAGCTGTGCAGGTATTTTCAAGTGGAGAGAAGCTGACGATGTCATCATTACTGGTATGCGTATGATGGCACTCGTGGGTTTTATTATGATCGCAGCACAAGGTTTTGCAGCCGTGATCGGCGCTACTGGTCAGGTTCCGACTCTAGTGGAAGCTTCAGTCGCATGGATTGGTGATAGTCAAGGTTGGGCAGCATTCTGGATGTTACTCATCGGGTTGTTAATTACACTAGGTATAGGATCATCATTCTCCACAGTGCCAATTCTTGCAATCATTTATGTCCCATTATGTATTCAGTTTGGTTTTAGTCCAGCAGCAACAATTGCGCTCATAGGTACTGCTGCAGCTCTAGGTGATGCAGGCTCTCCAGCTTCAGACTCGACTTTAGGTCCAACATCAGGTTTGAATATGGATGGTCAACATGACCATATGAAAGACAGTGTGATTCCGACATTTATTCATTTCAATATTCCATTGATGATTTTTGGTTGGATCGCGGCAATGGTGCTATAACTATATTTAAAAAATGATTGAATAAAAGGCGATTAATATAATCGCCTTTTTTATTTTAAATCAGATTAAAGTAGTGGGTTTAAATAAAAAAATCCCGAGTAAAATAATATGATTAATAATTTATTTAAAATAATTGATGATTTTATAATTGACTAAATTAGTATGATTTAAAATAAATTATCATTGTAATCAATTGTTTATAAATACAATGTATTTTATTTAAATTTTAAGAGTTGCATATTAATTTTTGACATGTTTATTATATTTAAATAGTGGTTTATTTAGATCAATCTTCCAGAGGTTATAATAATGTTAAATAAAATTGCACTGATTGTTTTGCTTGGAATGTCTGCAAATGCACTGGCAGGAGAATGGCAACTTAAGTTAGGTGCATCTGCAATTTCTCCAACGCAAGATACCGCTGTGGCCTCTCTAGGAGGAGCTAAAGTGGAAGCCGATGATGAATTTGCTTTTACCCCTTCGGTGGAATATTTCTTTAATGATCAAATTTCTGCTGAATTATTATTAGCCACACCAGTTCGCCATGATGTTTTGATTAATGGCGCTGATGCAGTGACGATTAAACATTTACCACCAACACTGACTGCGAAATATCATTTTAAAAATAACTCGGGATTTACACCTTATGTTGGTCTTGGTGCAACAGCATTTATTGCTTGGGATGAGCAAGGCGTTCAAAGTGTAAAAGAAGATTTTGGTTATGCAGCGCAGTTAGGTTTCAATTTCCAACCAGCTGATGCAAAAAACTGGGGTGTATTCGCTGACGTACGTTATGCAGATTTGAACCCTGAAGTGAATGTAGATGGAACAACAAAGTTCAAGCTAGATATAGATCCAGTCATCTATAGCATTGGTTACAGCTACAAATTCTAAAAATAAAGTTGCGCCTAGCCCTATTATTCAATAGGGCTTTTTTTATGTGTTGTACTATAACAGGTAGAAAATACCATATAAAAAAACAATTTTTTTCAATAATCTAGAAAGCTCATAACCGAGTAGTATGCATGAAGAACCAATTCATAAAACTCATCATTGTACTGGCTGCATGTGGAAGTGTTCCAGTATTTGCAGCGAGTTTTGATTGCAAAAAGGCGCAGTCCGAAACTGAGAAAGCTGTTTGTGAACATCGTATCCTGAATGATGCAGATGTTAAAATGGCTACGACTTATCAAATTCTACGTCGTTTAGTACCGATGGGAATGCGATCAATCATTCAGAATGAACAAGTCAAATGGCTGGAATTACGTGATCAATGCCAAGCAAATTTGCAATGCTTAAATCATGTCTATCAAATGCGTCAGCAAAAACTAGAAATACATCTTGATCGAATTTACAAACAAGGTCCTTTTTAAAAAAATTTAATTTTGACCATTGAAAAAATTAGAAGCTACACCATTCATTAAGCATTCAAAAAAATTGTTTTGATGTGTTTAAGGAGTAGTTTATGAGCGAGCAGAATACACAAAAACATAGTTTCCAAGCGGAAGTTGCTCAGCTTTTACATTTAGTAACGCATTCACTTTATTCAAATCCAGAAATTTTCCTTCGTGAGCTAATTTCAAACGCTTCAGACGCATGTGATAAATTACGTTTTGAAGGGATTAATCATCCTGAATACTATGAAAATGATCCAGATTTACGTGTACGCGTACAATTGGATAAAGATAATAAAACCATCACCATTTCAGACAACGGTATTGGTTTAAGCCAACAAGAAGCTATTGATAATTTGGGTACGATTGCTAAATCTGGTACTAAAGACTTTATGTCTAAATTAACCGGTGATCAAAAGTCAGATGCACAGTTAATTGGTCAGTTTGGTGTCGGTTTTTATTCTGGCTTTATTGTCGCTGATAAAATCACAGTTGAATCACGTCGTGCAGGGGCTGAAGCTTCAGAAGGTGTACGTTGGATCAGTGGTGGTACAGGCGAATTTGAAGTTGAGCAAATTACGAAAGAAGGTCGCGGTACAGATATTATTCTACACTTGCGTGAAGACGCATTAGATTATTTGCAAAGTTATAAAGTAAAGCAAATTATCAATAAATATTCAGACCATATCAGTTTACCAATTCAAATGGAAAAAGAGGTATGGCAACAAGAAGAAGCAGCTGAGGGCGAAGAAGCGAAACCAGGCCAGTATGTCAAAACGGGTGAATGGGAGGCGATCAATTCTGCCAGCGCATTGTGGACACGTAGTAAGAATGACATTACTGAAGAACAGTATATTGAGTTTTATAAAAACTTAAGTCACGACTTTGAAGCACCGATTACTTGGGCGCATAACCGTGTAGAAGGGAGCACTGAATATACGCAATTACTGTATATCCCAAGTAAAGCACCGCACAACATTTTCTCACGTGAAGCGAAAGCAGGTATCAAGCTCTATGTGAAACGTGTCTTCATCATGGATGATGCAGATAATCTCATCCCGAACTATTTACGATTCGTTCAAGGTGTTGTGGATAGCGCAGACTTACCGTTGAATGTGAGTCGTGAATTACTTCAAGAAAGTCGAGATGTTAAAACCATCCGTGAAGGTAACACACGTCGAATCTTAACAACTTTAGATACTTTAGCTAAATCTGAAGATGAAGCAGATCAAGAGAAATTTAAGAAGTTTTATGCTGAGTTTGGTTCTGTCTTAAAAGAAGGTTTGGGTGAAGATTTCACCAATCGTGACCGAATTTTGAAGCTTCTACGCTTTGCAACTTCAAACAATGATGAGGTCACCACTTCATTGGCTGACTACAAAGCAGCAATGAAAGAAGGTCAAAAGGCGATTTATTATGTAACGGCGGAAAGCTTAGCTGCTGCTAAAAACTCGCCACAACTTGAGTTATTCAAGAAAAAAGGCATCGATGTTCTGCTAATGACTGAACGTGTAGATGAATGGGCAATGGAATTTGTTCATGAGTTTGACGGGACACCAATGCAGAATGTCGCAAAAGGTGCTGTCGATTTAGGTGATTTACAAGATGCTGAAGAGAAAAAAGCATTAGAAGCGGCGGCTGAGCAGTTTAAACCTGTGGTTGAAAAGCTGTCTGAGTCATTAAAAGACAAAACCAAAGAAGTGCGCGTAACCACTCGTTTGGTTGATTCTCCAGCGTGTCTGGTGACGGGTGAAGGCGAGTTGTCTCCACAGTTGATTCGCATGTTAAAACAGGCAGGTCAAGCAGTCCCAGAAAGCAAGCCAATTTTAGAGATTAACCCTGAGCATCCATTGGTGAAAAAGTTGGATGGTTCAGCACAATTTGATGATCTTGCAAATGTGATTTTTGATCAAGCGATGATTGCGGAAGGTGGTTTACCAGAAGATCCAGCTGCATATTTAAAACGCATTAACAGCTTATTATTGAAATAAGCGCATATTTTAAATTGTGATCGAAAGCCTATCTTCGGATAGGCTTTTTTTATGCAGCGCCGTCGTAGGATGTAAAAGGAACTATTTAAGCTTTGGGTTAAACTAGATAAATTTTTTCGATGTTGATGATAAAAAAATACGTCCAAGTTTCGATTTGCAAAACATATTAAATAATAATAATTAATCTATAATAGCGATCATTAAATATTGGGAATATTCTATGAAAACTTCAATGATGCTCGCATTTAGCATGTTTTGTCTGAGCTTAACCAATGTCACTTATGCAGAACAAGATGTGAAGAAAATTGTTCGAAATGATCGTGTAACCGTAGTGAAGCACCAAATTCCACAATTTGATATTAATCCTTTTGTGGATAGTAAACGTATCGCACGCACAGATCGCGTCGGTTATGTTTTACCTAAAACTGAAGCTGAAGCGTCTCCTAAAAAAACACGTATTACACGTAATAATCGTATCGTGATTCAAAAGCCTGTCATTTGAGAATCTAAGATCCAAAAAAAGCCCATCAGTGATGGGCTTTTTTTATGACTATTATCGAGCGCTAAAATCTAGCTTCAAGACGAACTAAAGCACGAGGATAGTGTGATCGATCTTCACGCTTGTCATTAAAATAGTTAAGATCACCTTGAACAAAGAACCATTCGCGGAATAAGGGTTGGCGCCACGAAACAAAAGGTCCCCAACTGTTCATACGTAAATCATCGTTGTTGTAATAACCACCCACATACATACCGTAGTTAAAGCGGTTATCATGGAAAAACTGATGTTGGCGATAGGTACGATTATCCCAAGTCCAATCATCATCTTGCTCATCCGCATAAGTTAGATAAAGCTGATTTGAAATAAACGCTTCATTTGGACGTGCATGCGTGAGTTCCAAATTGGTTCTTAGATAATTTTCGCTATCTATACCATAACGATAGATTTGTTCAGCATGAAAGGAAAAATCATTCCCGAGAGTCCAATCTTTTTTTGCCTTCAAGCGGGCATAAATGTCATCTCCAGATCGAATACCTAAGTCAGCATCTAAATCGAAAGGTAACTTATCAGATAGTTGTGACCAACGTAATGCGATCGAACTGTTATCTTCACGGATTCGCTTAGTGTCGACATTTTTGTCGGGATCAGCAGCGGGATTTTCATTGGTAATGGCAATATTGTTGTCAATTTCATTATCCAGTGAATCATCACCAAAGACTAAACTTAATTTACGCTCTAAGGTTGGTAAGTCGATTTTACCGCGTATACGTGGCTTGAATTCGTAATCATCATACTTATTCCATTTATTATCAAAGATTACACGTAGCGTTGCTTTGGCGGTTTCATCTTCATAACCTTCACCAAACCAACCATCGATTCGCTGAGCGGTTCGGTCTGCCCAGTGGCGAATCGATTTTTGACGTCGGTCAATCCATGATAAATCTTCAGTCGCTTGGGTCGGGGCGTATATTCTTTTATTGGATTGTTCAGGGAATAGTGTGGGGGTTGAATCTACCATGCGAGGAACGTAGTTAATCCAACCTAAGCTATTTTCATCCGATGTTGGCCAATCTTTTTTTTGAAATTCTAAAGGATAGTCTAAAGTAGGGAATTCGCTACTGACACTGATTTCATCTGTTTGATAAGGATCAGTCAAGTGATCTATCTGATCTTGGCTATACACGAAAGTACTTAAAAAGCTACAACTTAAGACAAGACTTAAGGTTGACGGTTTGAACTGCTGCATGATTCTTTTCATATTCGCTCTAAGTCATTTTCATTGTTAAGCCGCTGAATTTATTTATAAAATTAAAAATGGGCTTAAGCATCGTGATATTATTAAAAATCAATGTTTGATCTATTCTAATGAATTGTTCAACAAAATTCACAATAAACAACAATGAATTTAAAGTGATTTAAAATTGGAACAGATAATGAGAAGACTTGAAACTGAAATAATTTTATTAAATGATTGTTTTATAGATAAAAAAAGACCTCCTTGGGGAAAGAGGTCTATAAAAATTTACCATGTATAGAGTCATGCAGTGAATCTATACATGAAGTATATTCAGTTCCGATTCACTTGAATAGGCTTGTTTATGCAACGCTGAATTCTATTTTTATAACAGTCTAAATATGGCTTAAGTCATGCAACCTTAAGCCAGTATTTAGGTTCTCGAAGATGTTTTATGATTTACTTGGTGGCACGTCACAATGTTCATCAGTACAAGTTTCTGCATCTTCAACAGTGGGTTGATCTGTTTGTTCATTGGCAGTCGTTAATACTTTGTTGATCACATCTTGGAAGACTTGAGTCGGTTGAGCACCAGCCAAAGCCACACGCTGATCGAATACAAAAAATGGTACGCCAGTCACTTTTAATTGATCACGTGCAAGTTCTTCATCAAATTGGACAAAATCGGCATATTGATCAGAATCCAAAATATCATCCACTTCAACTGGATTTAAACCAATGCGCGAAGCAACATCTTCGAGGGTTTCACGCTCGCCAATGGCTAAACCTTGGGTCATATAGCTATAAAAAAAGGCTTCTTTTGCTTCCGAACCCAATCCTAAGCTTTGTGCATGATGAATAATTCGATGGGCGTTGAATGTATTTCCTGAGTTGGCATTTTCCCAATTGAACTCGATGCCTTCTGCTTTTGCCATTTCCGCAATATTGCGTTGCATTTCTTCAACTTCAGCGACAGTACGCCCATATTTTAATGCTAAACGTTCGCTATTTGAGACTTCTTGACGTGGCGGTGCATCAGGATCTAGCTGAAAACTGTGCCAATGGACTTCAAGTTCTACACCAGTTGCAGCTGCTGCTGCTTCTAAACGTTTTTTTCCGATATAGCAAAAAGGGCATACTACATCTGACCACACATCTACACGCATAAAAAATCTCTAATCATCATTTATGAATCTATAGTGTGGGCAATGACAACAAAATTAAAGGTCTAAATCTGAAACGCAGAGTTTCAATCCGATATATTTCTGTCGAAAATATGAATTTTGCGTAATAAATTATTGAAACTTGATCACAGAATCACGAATAAATCGACAAAATCACAGCAATATCCACTAAATTCATTCCTATTTCTGCTTAAAAAATATGCTATACAATACACATCATGTGCTTGTCATTGTTCGCAAGTGATTCATTACTCAAACAAAAAAAAGGATAGGAGTTTGAGATGCGCGGAATTTTAGCGGTGGTTATCGTCATAGTGACCTTATTATTTGGTTATTGTGCCTACGCCCAAAATGAGAAAAATGATGAAGTGCAACGTCAACAATTTGATTTGGTGATGACGGAAAAAATTGAGCAGCTTTATGTTCAAGCGAAGGATTGGAAAACCCCTCTGAATTTTAAAGTTGAAGATGAGCGTTTGGATGGTGACTATAAAGTACTTTCTGAATTTATTTTGAAGTATTGGGTAGACAATATTGAATCACGAAATATGTATTTACGTGAGTTAGATCAAGCCAAGTGGGATGAGTTTCTGAACGTTCGTCGCCTAGAATTAGATAAAAAGAATAAATATCAAAACACCGAAAAGATGTTTGTCCAAGTGAAGAAAATTCAATCTGAATATCAAATGCGTGACCAACAAATTTATGCGACAGCTTTACAAGCGCTTGATGCTTTGGAGATGAAATCAGACTTGCGTGAGCCAATGAAAGAAAAGTTAAAATTCAGCCGACAGCATAATAATGATCAAGCTTTGTTTGCTTTAGAACTTAAGATCACAAAAAAAGCTGAAGAAATGTTTGAGTTTTTGAAGAATCATGACTGGCAACGCCGTAACGAAATGATCCTATTTAAAAGTGATCTCAGTGTGAATCGCTTTAACGAGTTATATCGCGAATTAAATCAATTACAACGCGAAATTGATCAGTTAAAAAATCAAAATGCCGAAGTGATTGAAGCACAAACAGTGAATCAAAGTCCAAGTTCAGAGCCTGCTGTTCAGGAAGAAACGCAATAAACAAACTTTCTTGGTTGTTTCTTTCAGCGTGGTTATAAACAATGGACGCATGCTTTACTCACGGAGTAAGGCAGAAAAGGCTTTACTTGAAAGTAAATGTACATCATGAACATGCTCAATTTTAGGATTAATATGTGCTTTTTCTTTCCATTGATTTAAAGTAATACCATTATCGAGGACTTTTTTGTCATATAAATAGTTTGGAATTAAACCTGGCAATGTCACGCGATAATCTCGTGGAATTTGTCCTACTGCATGTTCTAATAAATCAAACAAGATGGTCGTACAATTACTAATATAGGTGTTATACCAAACTGGGGTATGATTTAGCCGATTGGCTTTGTTCAGGAATTCTAAAAAAAACATCTGAATTTCGGTTTGATTCATTTGAATTGGATAAATATAGACATCTTCTTCGCGAATATTTGAGCGGGTATAAATCAAATCATTTTCATCACCTACGACCAGTGCTAATTCATACTGCCGAAAAAAACCGCCAATGGTGGAGAAACCTTCATCCTTTTCCTGACGAACTTCTAAAGAAAATGCGAGATGTTCGCCATCATCAAAACCAAATGTAATAAAAACATGCGCAATAGGACCTTGCATAAAATGAGATACCACTAAATCTATACGATCTAACTTTTCTAAATCGTATTGTCGTGTTTCCCATCGCGTCACGTAGTCTTTATCACTGTGCCAAATAAAATTTCTGACATTCTGTAATTCCACTTTGCCATCTTTGAATTGGAATTGAATAATTTTGTCGGTTTCATCCTGCCAAACGCGATCATTGCGTGGTTCTAAGGAAAAAAAGCTAATAATAGTAATCAAAAAAATAATCAAATACGCCCATGTGAAATAGGGCTTATAGCTTTGTTGCTTGAAATGGAATATCCCTGTAATGATGGCAAGTCCAACCCAAAACAAGATCAGTACATAAGTGAAAATGGCATTAACAGGCTGATGTGTCCAGATGAATAAGATTGCCCAGAGTGATGTGAGACATAAAAATATAACGAGTAGGCTGTTTTTTATTTTAGTTTTCATGGCTGATGGATATGTATGAGTTTTCTATTTTTATAATGAATTGAAGTTAAGCTTTGAAGTCCATATTTGTAAAATCAGTCCGAGTCTTGAAATTCAGTTACTTAGCAAAACTTTTAAAAAACACTTGAAACCATTTATCTGAGTACTGATGAATACGTAAATAAATTGGTGTAGTTTAATTAAAGAATAGCTCTATTTGTTTAGTTATTCTTGTTCCTGATGCTCAATTTGAACGATGCATGTCAGAGTCTTACTTATGACTAATTCTAAATTATGTTTGATGTTCGGTGTGATCTCAGCTTTGCTGATGAGTTTGACTCATGCTGAAGATGTTGCAAGCCTGCCTTCAATTCAATTGATGGCGGACGATGACTTACGTGATGAAGTTGTGACGACTGTTACACCTTTTCAAGAGGATCAAAAGGTGCGTCAATCTTTGCAGCATCAAGTGATCAAAAAAGAGCAGAATATTCAAAATGCTGCTTTAGAGCAAAGTTCACCTGCACTGAATATTCAACCGAAAACTCCAGTGCCTGATATGAGTCATCTATCACCTTTACAGCAGCAGTATGTTTTGTCTGTTGCAGCAGGTTTACAGTCGAATGATCCGAGTTCAGGCATTTTTAGAATGTTGGAGCCTTTAGGGATTGATCGGGACAAAGCATTGACTCATATCCAACAGGGTGGAGGCGCGATTCCAATGACCTTTGATGAGCAACGTTTAAATCAGTTGTTGGGTGATGGATGGCGGAGTAATCTAAAATAAAATTTGATTTCTAAAGTATAAAAATCCCGCAAACAGCGGGATTTCTTCTAGTCACGTATCTAAACTTAAACACGTTTGATAATTTGCAAATTATCTTAAAGCCTAGGTAAATTATAGTAGATTAATTCACATGAATTTAAAGTGTTAAGATCTAAATTGATATTTTGTTGAGCAGATACATGGTTGCTCAAGTGTTGATTTTGTTGAGCACTAAAGCCCAAAAAAGAATTATAACCTTCAATTTGAATTTTATATTTCTGAATATTAAGGTTCAAATTTTGAGTTAAGCAATACTGCTTTAATGAGTATTCTCTCTTATTATCAGATAGCGTAAAATTTATCTTGTGAGTAACAGTATCAATAACATAAATAGAATGTTTGTGTGAGCCAATATTAATTTTTTGTTGATGAGTTGGATTAGCTTGTACCGTACCGTTAAATAGAAATTCTTTGATAACTGGCTTGCCAATGACTTCATTTATTTTGATCAGAGCGAAGTTTGTAAGCGTGATAAATTGCGGGGAAAATAACCTCCAAACAAAAAATAACACAAACCCTGTAAGAAGTATAAATATAAAATAATTCATGAATTTATTAATTTTTTTATAACGGAATTTTTTGCGATTCTCCTCAATTTCTCGGACATAAAACTGATTGATAACAACAAGAAAAATGGGAGTTAAAAAAGTAATAGCCAGTCCATAAGCAATACTAGAAACTAATAGAGGATTAAAGAAAGGCAATTCATATTGATTTTCTAACTTCCATCCAAAATAGAAAATTATAAGACTGAGAACGATATAAAATACTGGATAGAAATATGTCTTTTTTTTCTTCATATTTATAAATTTTTTAACAAGATTTTTTTTTAGAGAAAAAACCCCGCATTAAGCGGGGTTTCTTTTGGTCACGTATTTAAAACTTAAACACGTTCGATCACAGTTGCGATACCTTGACCTAAACCAATACACATCGTCGCAAGACCGATTTGAGTATCTTGCTGTTCCATCACGTTCAACAAAGTCGTCGTAATACGAGCACCAGAACAACCCAATGGGTGACCAAGCGCAATCGCACCACCGTTTAAGTTCACGATGTCTTGTTTGTCATGTAAACCTAGACCTTTTAATACTGAAAGACCTTGAGCGGCAAATGCTTCGTTTAACTCAACAGTTTGAATATCACCAATGCTCAAGCCAGCACGTTTAAGCGCTTTTTGCGTTGCAGGAACAGGACCGTAACCCATGATCGCAGCATCACAACCTGCAACCGCCATAGAACGGATAACAGCACGTGGCTTCAGACCTAATGCTTGTGCACGCTCAGCAGACATCAATAACATTGCAGATGCACCGTCAGACAACGCTGATGATGTAGCAGCAGTCACTGTACCGCCTTTAGGGTCAAACACAGGACGTAACGCTTTAAATGCTTCAAGGTTCGCATCTGGACGAATCACTTCATCAACATCGCATAGGATTTTGAAGCCATTTGCATCATGACCTTCAACACCAATGATTTCGTTTTTGAAACGACCTTCTTGAGTAGCAGCCCAAGCACGACGGTGAGATTCAACACCAAAAGCGTCTTGCTCTTCACGGCTAATGCCATTCATACGACCTAACATTTCAGCTGTTAAGCCCATCATGTTAGATGCTTTCGCATAATGTTTAGATGCTTGTGGGTTCAAGTCGATGCCATGCATCATGCCAACGTGGCCCATGTGCTCTACACCACCAATGATGAAGATATCACCTTGGTTAGTCGCAATTTGAGCAGCTGCGGTATGAATTGCTTGCATTGAAGAACCGCAAAGACGGTTAACAGTTTGACCTGCAACAGTTTTTGGTAAGTCTGCCAATAACACGATGTTACGACCGATGTTCATGCCTTGCTCTAGAGTTTGGTTCACACAACCCCAGATCACATCTTCAACTTCGTTCACATCAAACTGGTTACGAGCAACCAATGCACGAACTAATTCAGCAGATAAGTTATCGGCACGTACATTGCGGAACATACCATTTTTGGTTTTACCCATTGCTGAACGTACGCCATCAACGATGACAACGTCACGTGGATTTAAAGTAGCCATTCACGTTGCTCCTTAACCGTAGAATTTTTTATTGTTAGCAGCCATGTCACGCAACATTTGTGGCGCTTCATAAGCCTTACCTAAATGCGCATACTTGTCGCAAAGCGCAACATACTCAGCTACACCAGTTTGATCGATGTAACGGCATGGACCACCACGGAATGGAGGGAAGCCTACACCCATGATCATTGCCATATCTGCTTCGTTAGGTGTTGCAACGATGTTGTCTTCTAAGCAACGAACAGTTTCGTTACAGAAAGCAATCATCATACGGTCAATGATCTCTTGAGAATCAAATTCACGTTTTTCACCAGTCACGACAGAAGCAATCACGTCATACGCTGTTGGATCAACAGTTTTTGCTTTCTTGCCTTTCTTGTCCAATTCATATTTGTAGAAACCAACATCGTTCTTTTGACCAAGACGTTGTGCTTCATACATTGTTTGGATTGAACCTTTGAAATCAGGCTTCATACGGTCAGGGAAACCTTCAGCCATCACTTCTGCACCGTGAACGCCAGTATCAATACCGACAACGTCCATTAAGTATGCAGGACCCATTGGCCAGCCAAATTTTTCCATCACTTTGTCGACTTGTTGGAAGTCAGCGCCGTCTTTAAGAAGAAGGTCAAACGCACCAAAGTAAGGGAACAATACGCGGTTTACAAGGAAGCCCGGGCAGTCATTGACAACGATCGGGGTTTTACCCATTTTTTGAGCGAGTACGACAGTCGTTGCAATCGCTTCAGGTGAAGTTTTTTCACCGCGGATCACTTCAACCAAAGGCATCATATGCACTGGGTTGAAGAAGTGCATCCCTACAAAGTTCTCAGGACGTTCAAGGTTTTCAGCCAAACGCGTGATTGAGATCGTAGAGGTATTTGATGCAATGATCGTGTTTTCACGTACTTTAGATTCAGTTTCTTTGAGTACGATTCCTTTCACTTTCGGGTTTTCAGTTACCGCTTCGATCACGATATCGACTTCTTTAAACTCATCATAGCTTAATGTCGGACGGATACGTGCAAGCGTTTCACCCATTTGAGCAGGCTTGATTTTCTTACGTTCAACTTGTTTAGTTAGGAGACCGTTTGCTTCTTTCATTCCTAAAGCAAGTTGTGGGTTACCAATATCTTTCATGATAATTGGTGTGCCTTTGCTTGCCGCTTGATAAGCAATACCACCACCCATGATACCTGCACCAAGTACTGCAGCTTGATTTACAGGGTGAGCGCCTTGTTCATATTTTTTCGAAGTTTTCTTCACAACTTGGTCGTTGATGAATAAACCAATCAACGCGCCTGCTTGTGGCGTTACCGCTGCTTTTGCAAAGTGTTCAGCTTCTTGGCGAAGTGCACCAGCACGATCTAAGCTCGAACCCGCTTGCATAGAATCAAGCAATAATTTTGGCGCAGGGTATTGTGCAGGATTAGCTTTCGCAAGCACCACACCTTTAGATGAGTTGAAAGCCATCATTTGTTCTAATGGATTCAACTTAATTGGATCTAATTTTTCTTGACGCTTCGCTTTCCAGTCTAAACGACCTTCGATTGCTTGTTTAACGATAGAGATCGCAGCATCTTGTAATTTATCAGCAGCAACCACCGCATCGACCGCACCATCTTTAAGTGCAGCAGGTGCTTTTTTCGGGTTCGCCATTGCCATCCATTCAACAGCGTTATCGATACCGATTACACGGCTTAGACGAACAGTACCACCGAAACCAGGAATGATCCCAAGTTTAATTTCTGGAAGACCAACTTGTGCTGATTCTGACATCACGCGATAGTCACACACCAAGCACATTTCGAAACCGCCGCCCAATGCCATACCATTGATTGCAGCAACTTTAGGAATATTTAAATCTTCGAATGAGTTGAAGATTTCATGAACAGGCATCGCCCAATCTACAATGACTTGTTCGCCTTGCGCAAAGTTTTCACCAAACTCAGTGATGTCTGCACCAACGATAAATGTAGATTTACCAGATGTAACGATAAGACCTTTAATCTCAGCGTTTGATTGAACAGCAGCAATTGCAGCTTTAAAGTCGTCAATTGTTGCGCGGTTGAATTTATTAACCGACTCACCTTGTAAGTCAAAGCGGAATTCTGCAATTCCGTCCGAAAGCATTTGGACGGTAATGGCATTGCCAGCGTGGATCATGCCCTGATCTCCTTTTTTTTGGAGGACTTCTAAGTTGATGTTGTGAAGCAAGTGCGTATTTCCTGCGCACATTAAAGCTTCGCTAATCTTACGATAACTATATCGAAAAAGAACATAACAAGTTGTATCAAGCCGTGACGCAATGGTCATCTATTTATTGCACCAGCATGCGTTATAAAACAGCAGATGCGAATGTAGAGTTTGTTCTTCTTACAATAAAGCGATTGTTTCAATTGGCATTTTATTTAAAAACACTTCAACTTATATCTGGGGTAGGTAGGTAATTTCAAGTTATTTTGCACTTTAAATTTCGTCATAAAAGTCAATAAACTGAAATATAAAGCCATCAAAAGTCTATTTGTAGAACACAATGTTTCGTTGTTTGGGGTAGTCGTTATACAATTTACGTGATTATCTATACATCTAAATTGGAACAATTCATTTCCAATTTAGGTGCAGCATCTCCTCATTTAACCCGCTAACCAAAGATAAACCGAGTCAATCAATGATCAAGTGGATTATTCTCGCGATATTCATCATATCGGCACTGTATATTCAACGTCGTGGAAAAGTACGACATTCGTTCTATCGTCAATTCTTTGATCATTCGACCATTTTGGCACCTATTAATTTTTTGATGTATATGTTCTCTAAGGTGCCAAACCAGCCTTATATCGACACACAGCATTTTAAAGATTTAAAAGTGTTAGATGAAAATTGGGAAATGATTCGTGATGAAGCCAAAGCTTTATATGAGCAGGGTGGGATCAAAGCCTCTGAAAAATATGATGACCTAGGCTTTAACTCATTTTTTAAAACTGGTTGGAAGCGTTTTTATTTAAAATGGTATGACTCTGCACATCCTTCAGCAGCAGAACTGTGCCCTAAAACGACAGCATTGCTTAAAACATTGCCAACCATTAAAGCGGCGATGTTTACTGAGCTTGCTCCTGATAGTCGCTTGGTTCGTCATCGTGATCCTTATGCGGGATCTTTACGCTATCATTTAGGGTTGTTGACGCCAAATGATGATCGTTGCTTTATTGATGTAGATGGTCAGCGGTATTCATGGAGAGATGGTGAAAGCGTTGTGTTTGATGAAACCTACATTCATTATGCAGAAAACACGACGGATCAAAATCGTATTATTTTCTTTGCTGATGTAGAGCGCCCTTTAAAGACACGTTGGATGGAACGGTTTAATCATTGGTTTGGTAAAAATGTAATGACTGCGGCAAGTTCACCGAATGAAGCAGGGGATCAAACGGGTGGTCTGAACAAAGCATTTGGTTATATTTATCGCTTGCGTGTGAAAGCAAAAGCACTGAAGGCGAAGAACCGTCAGTTATATTACTTTTTAAAATGGTTCTTGATGTTAGGGATATTCTTCCTGATTTTCATTCGACCTTATGTGTTTTAAGAGCATTCAGATCAAAATGCGCCTCAGGGCGCATTTTTTAATTTTACTTAAAATGATGTAAATTAAAATTGAGAAGTAGTTCAATAAAAGCTATGCTTTTGTCTGTAAAATATACAAAAGAAAATTCAAATGAATCTCAAAAAAACAATATTAGTACTAAGTGTTTTACCGTTTTTTTTAAGTGCCTGTGGCGGCGGTGGGTCGGGAGATTCGTATGAATCATCACCGAGTACACAATTTCGAAACGGTGATCAACTCTATTCAATTTACTATAATTCCAATGATCGATTCGGCTTAAATTATATTGAATTTCAAAATGGACAATTTACTTATACGGATAGTTTTAAACCGTTGAATAGTGTGATTGTGACGCGAAATCGTATCTATCAAACCTATGATCAAGCCCAAAATACGCTCAGTGTGAATAGTCCTAGTCATTGGACGATGAATATCATTGGTGACATCCAAACGGATATCGAAATGGAGCGTGTAAACCTATCGGGTAAAAATGTTTTTGATACAGTTTTACCAGGTTATCGCAACATTGATCGAAATGATTTGAGCCCTAATGTGAGATTGTTTATCGCCAAAGATGGTCTTAAAAATTTTTCTTCAGGTAGCTATTGTTATAGAAAGAAAGCAGAACAAAACAGAGTAGATTATTTACAACTCTATCCAAACACGAGTGAACCATTGGAAGAGAGTTTTAACCAATTTTATGAAGATAACTTGCTGTATCTTGATCTTTTAAATGACAAAAATCCAATTGTTAAATTTCAACTCGCTAAAGATCGTTGGATGGGTATGAATTTTAGCAGTATTTTTGACACCAGTATGAAGATTAGTTTAGATGATTCAACAGCCATTGAATTTGAAAGCAAACTATACCCTGCTGAATATCATCAAACTTTGAAGCGTACGACTGATGATGAATATAAACTCTATGAAAAATTGTTAATGAACGATGATGTTGCAGAAAATAGACAGCGTTATCAGTTATTAATGGCAAATATTGAAAAAGGGTGTACGTATTATAATAAAACGGCAGCAGAATCCTTTGTCACGATTCCTGGTTTAAGATGATTTGTTTAAAAAAAGCCCATAATGGGCTTTTTTTATTGATTGATGATCGAGAGCTGACCGTCTTTGCAATCCAGCTTGAGATGAAGTTGATCTGGATGCTTTAGAAAGTAGATCGCAATAATGGGTTCTAGTTCAGTTCTCATTTTCCGTGCTAAATGACGTGCCCCAAAGCGGATATCATGACCCTGATAGAAATATGCTTTGGCAAGGTCTGATAAGTGAACCTGACGTTTTTGATGTTGCAAACGAATGTTGAGTTTTTCCAGTTCAATATCTACCAATTTAGGGAGTGCATCATTTTGAACAGGCTGATAATGAAGGACACGATCAATTCGATTCAGAAACTCCGGATCAAAACTGCGATGCAGTATTTTTTCAATAATGGCTTTCGTGGGTAGGCGTTTTAAACATAGATTTTGAAGTTTTTGCGGTAAAACATTTAATTTATCTAAATATTGTTGTGCTGCGCGTGCTCCTGCATTACTGGTCATAAAGATCATACAATTACGAAAATCAATCGTTTTTGTTCCAGCAGTAAGGGTTAGGCGACCTGTATCCAACACATTCATTAAGCCACGAATCACTTCGGGAGAGGCTTTTTCAAGTTCATCAAACAGCATAATGCCAGGACGGGTATGAGAGCCATTAATCGCAGTTTCATCGAACAAACTGTGACCTTCTTTCGAACCGACATATCCAGGCGGAGCGCCTGTTAAAGCGGCTGCATAATGTTCTTGAGCCAGTGTATTCATATCGATACGACAAAACGCATCAGGACGACCATAAATCGCTTCAGCAATCAAACGAACAGTCTCTGTTTTACCAACACCTGTTGGTCCAAGCATTAAGGTGACGGACAAGGGGCGTTCAGGACTTGAAAAGTCAGCTTTGACCACGTGAAGCATTTTTTCGATTTCATCTAAGGCTGGATTTTGCCCAATGATACGATCACGCAATAACTGCATCACTTTGGCTGGTTCAAAATGAAAGCGAGACTTTCCAATGAGTCGATCTTTTTCTGAAGGACTATGGGATGAGAGTGCAGGTTGTATGGCGTGAAAAGCACGATCGTTCGCAGTCATGTTGGCGCATCCATGAATGAATCAGTTGAAAAGCATATCAAACTTGAATTTAACAACTCAGACTTTTTAACAATCAGCTGATTATAAAATTTGCGATCATTGCTCTGAACTGTTGGATCAACAAGGTTTTAAAATCGTCTACCGAAATGCACTTGAAATAGAGCGCGTTACCATCACAATAAGCTCATGCTGTTGCATGAATGACTGACTCTACATTAAAGGCTGCTTGTGAACGAAAACGCACGTGAACACATTGAAAAAATCTTAGCCAATCTTACGACTTTGCCTGGTGTCTATCGCATGTTAGGTAAAGATGGAGAGTTGTTGTATGTGGGAAAAGCGAAGAATTTAAAAAATCGTGTTTCTAGCTATTTTGTTAAAACCATTGAGCATCCCAAAACACAGGCTTTAGTTGCCCGCATTCATGATATTGAAACCATGGTGGTCCGCTCAGAAACGGAAGCATTACTTCTTGAACAAAACTTAATTAAGCTTCATCGACCGCCGTATAACATCATGCTGCGAGATGATAAATCTTACGTCTATATTTTTGTGTCCAGTGATAAGCCTTATCCACGTATTGCAGCAGGTCGTGGTAAGGGGAAACATCAAGCAGGTAAATTTTTTGGACCTTATCCAAGTGCTTATAATGCACGTGATACATTGGTGGTCTTACAAAAATTATTCAATGTCCGCCAATGTGAAAATAGTTATTTTGCGCAACGTAAAAGACCGTGTTTGCAGTATCAAATTAAACGTTGCTCAGCTCCATGTGTGGGCATGATATCACCTGAAGATTATAAAGATGATGTCGATAACTCAATTCGCTTTTTACAAGGGGATACACGTGAGCTTAATCAAGAATTAATTGCCAAAATGGAAGCGGCAGCAGAAGCTCTCGAATTTGAAAAAGCCGTTTTTTATCGTGATCGGATGGCATTATTGCGTGATGTACAAACGCAACAAGCGATTTATAAAGTCAAAGGTGAAGCAGATATATTGGCGATCGCATACCAAGCGGGGGTAACGTGCGTTCAGATTATGCATGTGCGTAATGGCAAGATGTTGGGAGGAAAAAGTTATTTCCCAGATATGTTGGGCGATGATTTGGGACAAATGCTGGCAGATTTTATCGCGAACTTTTATTTCCAAGTTGCCGATGAGATTCCAACAGAATTAATCGTCAACGTGGAGCTGCCAGACAAGAAAGACATAGAAGAGGCACTACAACAAAATTTTGGCAAAAAAATTCTGATTAAATCAAAAGTTCGAGAAACCCGTGCAGAATGGCTCGAGCTTGCGACCATGAATGTACAGCATGCCATTAAAGGACAACTTGCTAATCATTATGAATTGAATGAACGTTTTCATCAGTTAGAAGAGGTGGTCGGACGTCCAATTGATCGTATCGAATGTTTTGATATATCCCATACGATGGGCGAAGCAACGATCGCTTCTTGTGTTGTCTTTGATAGTGGAGGGGCTCGCAAGCGCGATTACCGTCAGTTTGCTATCGAAGATATCACTGGCGGTGATGATTATGCTGCCATGCGTCAGGCTTTGACACGACGGTATAAGAAGGCGATGCTGCCAGATTTGCTTCTCATCGATGGTGGTAAAGGGCAATTACATATGGCAATGCAGGTCATGCAAGATCTTGGATTGGATGCATTCATGGTGGGGGTTTCAAAAGGGGAAGGACGTAAGCCTGGTTTGGAAACCTTACATTTCACTGATGGCACAAAGATTCAACTGCCTGAAGACCATAAAGCGCTACATTTAATTCAACAGGTTCGTGATGAGGCGCATCGATTTGCCATTACTAAACATCGTGCCAAGCGCGATAAACGTCGTGGACAGTCAGTTTTAGAAGCCATTCCAGGGCTAGGACCAAAACGCCGCCGTGATTTATTAACACATTTTGGTGGGATTCAAGGGGTATTAAAAGCCTCTGAAAAGGATCTGAATTTAGTCCCAGGTTTTGGTGCAAATCTCGCTCGGACTGTGTACAAAATCTTGCATGAGTAATCATGCATATCAATTTGCCAAAATGATCATTGACCTGCGAGTCATTGATCATTTACCTCAATCTGAAAATTCAGCATGCTAGCGCGATAAGAAATTTAAAATAAAAGGGTTGCGCATGTCATTTGGACAGGTATTTCAAGAAATTGATCAACAAGAATGGGTGGAGATCCCTGAGGGTTGGTTGCAAGGTCGTACCATTTTTGGTGGTTTAACCACGGCGATGATGCTACACAAAGCAACACAAATGATTCATGACCCTCAAAAAAGATTATTGAGCACCAGTGTGGTATTTGTGGGTCCTGTTCAGGAAAAGCCAGTCAAAGTGACAGTGGAAATTTTAAGGCAAGGTAAATCTGTGACTAATATTGAAGCTCGGATTTGGCAGGATGATGCTGTACAGGGAATTCTGCTGGCAAGTTTTGGTTCAGACCGTGAATCAGTCGTGAATATGGATCAAACTCGCTCAGCACCACAGTATGATTCACCTGAAAGTTTAGTTAAGTTGCCTTATCATCCTCTTATGCCGCAATGCTATCAGAACTATGATCTGATTTGGGCTGAAGGGAAATACCCTTGTACGGCTGCTGAAAAGCCAGATTTTGGCGGGTGGTTTCGATATGCAGAATCTAAATTTGAAGCAGGTCCGCTGAGCATGCCTGAATTTATAGCAATGTTAGATATTTGGCCTGCAGGAATTTTTCCTATATTAAAAAAACCAGCACCGGGCAGTTCAATTTCTTGGTATGTGACGCTGGTAGAGCCTATTCTAGCTGACCGACGAGATTGGTTTAAATATAAAGTATTTACAGATCATTCTGCGCATGGTTATTCTACTGAATATGCCCATATTTGGGACCATAATGACCGTCTCGTTGCAATTTGTAGACAGACTGTCGCGATTTTTGCCTAGTCGACAGCGGGTAGTGAATCGTTTAAAGTAAGCGGATTAAAGAATCAAAGCTCAAGTTTTTATTGCAAATTTTAGCTGTAATTGGGGCAAACTGGCGGTGTCTATGTCTACAGGTCGCATCCTGAATATACCAAATATCTTGACGCTAGCACGTATTGCGTTAATACCTGTTTTTTTAATTATTGCCTATTGGCCTCCTGCGATTGGTGTGGGTGGGCATGAAGGGGGTATGACTCGTCATATCATTCTGACTGCAATTTTTGTGATTGCTGCTGTCACAGATTGGTTTGATGGTTACTTAGCAAGAACATTGAATCAGACTTCTGCATTCGGACGTTTTTTAGATCCTGTTGCGGATAAATTAATGGTCGCAGCAGCATTGATTGTTTTGGTGCAATGGCAACCTACAATTTCGATGGCTTTTGCTGCGATTGTGATTATTTCACGCGAGATTACCGTTTCTGCTTTACGTGAGTGGATGGCTGAGCTCGGTGCACGTACCAATGTAGCTGTATCAACGGTTGGCAAATATAAAACAGCTTTTCAGATGATTGCTATTTCCGTGTTCTTACTCAATTGGAAACCACTTGAATTAGTAGCATATGGTTTATTGTATACCGCTGTAATTTTAACACTGTGGTCCATGTTTATTTATTTAAGAGCGGCATGGCCATATCTAAAACAACCCTAATGTATTTAAAGCGCCAAAAGGCGCTTTTTTATTGTCTTGAGAAAGTGATTTAAAAATGAGAATTAAATTTGCTATTGGTTTAAGTATCTTGTTGAGTTCAAGCATTTATGCGGATGATTTATCACGGGCACAAGAGTATTTGCATAATGATGGGATCGCGTATTGTCTATCTCATTCTGAGATTTATGCAGCTGAAGCAAATATTGCGAGAGGTGGATATTTTCAACTCGGTGAGCATAGCCATGAGGCGGCAAAACAAGTGCAAAATTATATTGATCAAGCGCTCAAAGAAGCGTTAGGCAGCTATCAATATTCAAAAGAGAAAGCATACCTTATGCGTTGTTTGGAAATCTCTTATTCAACGCAGTATCGAAATTATATTAAAACTGTTTATGCGTTAGATGTTATTGAAAATCAAAAATAACCTTAATTGCTTAAGCTTTTCTGGTGATGGTTAAAGTAATTCATATTGGAGTGTTCAACCGCTTTAAAGTTGAATTATCTTAGAGATTAAAAATAACAATGAAAAAAATACACTTTCAAAAAGTTATTGATGACTTAAACCTTTTGGAAATACTCAAGCGGTATCAAGTTACAGTGGTCGGTACGCCACCTTTAGGAATTGCAACAGCACAAAGTGATATCGACCTCATTTGTAGTTATCCGATTGAGCAAGAGAATCATTTGATTGAAATACTAAAATTATTTCAAACCTATAAGGCATGGTGCATTGAGCGAAGTTATTTTGAACGTGATACTTGGATTTGCCGATTTGAATATTGTGCTTGGTCAATTGAGATATTTTGTTCTACAACACCAGTTCATCAGCAGGCGGGATTCCAGCACTTCTACGTTGAACATAGAATATTAGATTTGGCAAATGACCAATTTAAACAGGAAATCATTCGCCTTAAGCGAAAAGGTATAAAAACTGAACCTGCATTTGCACAAATATTAGCGCTCGATGGTGATCCTTACACGAAGTTAAGTCAGCTCTATGAAGCAGATGACTGTGTGTTGATTCAACTGCTTCAATGTCAAGGTTACCTAGATTAAACTTTAACTATGGGTTTCCTCATCCCCATCGTCTTCAAAAGTTTTTGCAATTTTTTCGATATTCAAACTTTTAGCCATCGCATCAAAAATTTGTTTATATACACCGTCTTGATGGTAAAGAGCATCATGTTCTCCATGCTCGGCAATTTCGCCTTCTTTCATGACATAGGTGTAATCCGCATCAATAATTTGCGACAGGCTGTGCGAGATAATAATGACAGTACGTCCTTGTTTAATCTCATCAAGGCTTTGTTTAATTTGTTCCGAAGCAATGGCATCCAAACTCGCTGTCGGTTCATCTAAAAAGATAATCGGTGGATTTTTCAAGAACATACGAGCAATCGCAATACGCTGTTGTTGTCCTCCAGAGAGTTGCAATGCATCGGAATGATAGCCATCAGGAAGTTGTAAAATTTGCTCATGAATGGATGCTTTTTTAGCAGCAATGATCACGTCTTCTTCAGTAGCATCTGTTTTACCATAGCGAATATTTTCAAGAATAGTCCCTTGGAAAATATGATTTTTTTGTAGGACTAATCCAATATGATCTCTCAAATATTGTGTATCAATTTGATTGAGATCGATGCCATCGAGTTCGATACACCCCTGATTAGGTTCATAAAATTTATCTAAAAGACTGATTAAGGTTGATTTTCCCGCGCCTGATAAGCCAACTAATGCAGTAATTTTATTGGGTCGAATCTCCATATTGATATTCTTTAGTGCGTGGTGACCGTTTGGATAAAAGAATTCAACATTTTTCAGCGTAAATTTTCCTTGAATTTGCGGTTTGAGTTGACCTGTAGGTTCAATTTGATCATCTGCTTCTAAAATTTTAAAGAAGCTTTCTGAATAGATCATGGCATCATTCACTTCATCATATATACGATGTAAGGAGCGAATTGGCGCGGATACATTATTGAACAACAGTACATGAAACATGATCATACCGATGCTCATCTGACCATCAAGCACAAAATACGCAGTTAGGATGATGATTAAAACAATACCTATTTGTTCAATAAAGGTTTTTAACCCATCAAATAAAAAGCTGACCTGACGGGTTTGCATTTGATTATCTGTGAGTTCTTTTTGTAGTTTGAGTTGTTTGGTTGATTCTATTGACTCGCGGTTGAAAGATTTGATAACCGTAATTGAATTAATAATTCCGAGGATACCTTGGCTTTTCTTTTCTCGACCATCACGTAAATTCCGACGCCAGCCTCCGAGTTTTTGTGCTTGTTTATAAGTTAACCAGAAGTAGATTGGAACGATAGTGGTCGCCACTAAGCCAACATAAAAGTTGGCGTAGTACATTAATCCTAAAGCCACGATCGCACTGGTAAATAACGGCAAAATGTCAATAAAGAATATTTGAACTAGACGAGTCAGAGAGCCAATACCACGATCGATTCGTGTTTGTAATTTGCCCGCCTGATTATTCTCTTCGTTGAAAAAAGCTAATCTATAGGTCAGAAATTTTTCAATGATGCCTTGTGCTAGATCTTGTGAAATAAAAATTCTAAGTTTTTCACCATAAAACTTTTGTCCGAATTGCACAAAAGCATTAATTACTTCTTTACCCAATAATATCGCTGTAATGGTAATCAGGATATTCCAGCCTTCAGCTAAGCCAAAACCATTCTCAACCAGCGCATTAATTTCATCAACTGCATACTGCAAAGTGAGTGCATTCACTTGAGCTGTGAAAGAGCCGATGAGCGTAAGAAAGAGAGTGGCAATCACTAAAAAGCGATAAGGTCGAACGAAAGGTTTAAGTTTTAGAAAAAGTTGCCATAAATTCATAAGCGATTGTTTTTATTGTCTAGATTTATGCCAGTCTAAGCTTGATTGTCCAGTGTCACAAGCGTTCACAATGTTTCAATTTGTCAGTTGAAATATTCAGCTAATATAAGGTTATATTTTCATGGCAAATTGGTTATGAACTTCGAGCTGTTTGCACCCGAACCCAATTCAAATCTCCTACCTTGTGATGGGATTGTAGAAGATTACGGCCTTATACTTACTCATGCTGAATCACAGGATTATTTCGATTATTTTTCAGAAGCTTTGGCTTGGAAACAGGATGAAGTGATTTTATACGGCCAATATTTTAAGACGGGTCGTAAAGTCGTATGGTATGGTGACCAAAACTATCAATATCACTATTCAGGGATGGATAAACAAGCACAGATTTGGGATTTGAAATTATTAGCACTCAAGCAAAAAATTGAACTTATAACAGGAGTTCAATTTAATTCTTGTTTGGCTAATTTGTATGAAGATGGAACTCAAGGTGTAGGATGGCATAGTGATGATGAGGCTGCATTAAGAGATCCTGAACATGGCGAGACCGTCATTGCTTCACTGAGTCTCGGCGCAACCCGAAAATTTAGATTTAAACATCGTGATAAAACTCATACTGCTGAAATGTATCTACAATCAGGACAGTTGATTGTGATGAAAGGTCAAACACAGCGTTTTTGGAAACACACTTTAGCGAAATCAACCAAAGTATTAGAGCCTAGAATCAATTTAACCTTTCGCTATTTTTATCCTAGATGAAGTGGCAAATATTCTATTAAGGTTGAATACCTTGAGGATTACGATACCAACTTTCAATAAATAAAGCGGCTGCCAAGCTGTCTGCGGACAACTTTTTTCCACGCCCTTGCGCCTGATAATGATCGAGTTCATCACGCGCTTCGCGAGTTGTTAATCGCTCATCCACCATCCATGTTTCTATATTGGTTTGGTGTCTTAAACGACGAGCAAATTTACGTGCTCGTGTTGATAGTTCCGATTCGCTATCATCCATATTCAGTGGTAGCCCGACTAAAAACAGATTTGGAGAATGCTGTTTTACAATTTTGAGTAGATCATCCCAATTGGGAATGCCATCTTTCATCGGTAAAAGTGAAAGTGGCGTAGCACTTTCAATAATGGACGATCCTACAGCCATTCCTGTTTTTTGTGTGCCAAAGTCAAAGGCCATAATGAGTTGAGCGGTAGTTGAATCAGGCATGTCCAATCTCAGATGAAAGCCATGTACGATCGACCCCCATTTTTCTATAGGCAGCGTCCCAGCGATCGTCATAGGGTAAGTTAAAAATCAAATCCATATCAGAGTCACAAATGAGCCAGTCACCTCGAGCGATTTCTTGCTCCAACTGGTTTTTACTCCAACTTGCATAGCCTAAAGCAATTTGATAGCGACCAACACCTTCATTGTGTGCGATTGCATCAAGAATATCCTTTGAAGTTGTTAAACAGAGATTTTCACCTACAGCGATGGACGCATGCCAAGTAGGTTGACCCGTATGAAGTACAAAACCCGCTTCTGGTCGTAAAGGACCACCTTGTAAGACATCATGTGGGTGAACATGATCTGCAACGATATCAAGATCTGTTAAGAGTTCTTTAACCTGAATCCCAGCTGGACGATTGATCATAATTCCCTGCGCACCTTCATGATCATGACGAGCAATATAGACCACACTATTTGCGAAGAAATCATCTGCTAAATCAGGTGGGGCAATCAGGCAACGGTGCGTTAGAAATTGTTTACTCACCTAATGGCTTCTCCTATGTTTGAGTATCACTTTACTTCAACATACTAGACTTATGGGTTTTCAACAATCCTTTTAAAATAATCAAGATGTGCTGGTCTGAAACTTTAATTGCCTTAATTGTTTTGCATGTTGAAGGGTGGTCTCGCTAATTTCGACACCACCAGTCATGCGAGCAAGCTCTAATATCCGTTGATCTTCATCAAGCTCAACGATAGTGCTGCTAGCAGGGTCTGTTTGCAGTTTTTTCACTAACAAATGTTGGTCCGATTGCGCTGCAACTTGGGCTTGATGTGTAATACATAGAATTTGAACATGTTGACCTAATCCAGCCAATAAGCGACCGACAATCTCAGCTGTTCCACCGCTGATGCCCACATCAATTTCGTCAAAAACGAGTACTTCAGCTTCAGTTTTTTCTGCATTCATGACTTGCATGACCAATGCAATACGTGACAATTCACCACCAGACGCAACCTTCGCAAGTGGTTGAGGTGGAATCCCTTTGTTTGCTGTGAACAATAATTGAATAAAACTAAACCCTTCAGATGAAGGTTGCTCCAGAGGATCAAAACGGAATTCAAAATGAGCTTCTGGTAAAGCCAGTTGCTTGACTTGTTCTGTTAAGAGTTTGGCTAAGGGTTCTGCTGCTTTACGACGGATATCATCCAGATATTGAGCTTTCTCTATAAACTGTTGATGTGAAATTTCAACTTGTTCAGCCAAAGTCTCTGGATCTTCAAGCTGATGTAATTGTTCTAGCTCTGCCTGCCAATGTTCGTATTCTGATTTTAAATCTTCGGGTTGTACTCGATATTTGCGCGCTAAACGATGGAATATTTCCAGTTGTGTGTTTAACTCTTCCATTCGTTCAGGATCAAAACTCTGACGGTCAATGAATTGTTTTAAATTCGCACTGGCATCATCGAGTTCACTTTGCGCATTTAATAATGAGTTATAAATTTCAGAGAGTAAATCACTACGACCTGCATGAGATTCAAGCTTGCGAATAATACTTGAAATTTCCTGAGTGATATTTTGATCAGACTCATCTAAAACGTTGATTGCATAACTACAATCTTGCATGATGTGTTCATGATGACTTAAGCGATCGAACTCTTGTTCAATTTCTTTATAGTCAAGTCGAACCACTTCTTCTAATTCTTCTAATTGAAGATTAAGTGTCTCAATGCGTTGAAGGCGGGTGGTCTGTGCATCAAGCGCAGCTTGATGCTGTCGGATATTTTTTTGCCATGTGTTATAACTGTCTTTGACAGCAAGCGTATGTTGACCAAAGTTGCTGTAACGATCTAACCAATGTTTTGGATAGGGCGGTTCTAACAGTTGTTGCTGACTATGCTGGCTGTAAAGTTGGACTAAGAGTCTGCCTATTTCCTTTAATTCTGACAGACTACTTGGACGTCCATTGATCCAAGCTTTACTACGACCTGTAGCAAATATTACCCGTCTTAGATGAATTTCACCCGATTCATCTGCCAGCTCATGAGTGCTTAACCATTCAGCTTCAGGACTTTGATCTTGATAACTAAATACGGCTGTAACATCAGCCTTATCTGAACCATAACGAACGTAATTCGTATCAGTACGCTCGCCTAAACACGCTGATAATGCATCGAGTAATAAAGATTTACCTGCACCAGTTTCACCCGTAAGAACATTGAAACCTTGATCAATATCAATGGCTAAGTTATCGGCTAAAGCAAAGTTGATCAGATTAAGGTGTGTCAGCATAAACGCATCCGAGCTGCGAAAGTGTGGATTCTAAGATAGAGAAATTTTGTTTTAGTCTCAAGTCACGACATTTGAATATGAGAACTTTTAGTTTGCATTTTAACTGAAATTAGGTTGATTACTAGTGACTGAATATATTCTTTTACCTGTGTACAAAAGATATATAGAAGAAATCAAAAAAATCTTTAAATTTCATCATTAGGGAACAAAAGTTGCTTATAAAAACCATTGCAAAACACTGATTGATTAGTTGCTCGAGCGCAATTAAACTACGGCAATTAAAATTTATAAAATGCGCATTATTTGGAGAATACGCATGTCATCACAATTTGATCATGTATCTGTTGTAAAAAAATCAAATGTTTATTTTGGCGGGACGTGTATTAGCCACACTGTTCAATTTGAAGACGGTACGAAAAAAACACTTGGGGTTATTCTACCGACGGAACAACCGCTTATTTTTGAAACACATGTACCAGAGCGTATGGAAATTATTTCTGGTGAATGTCGTGTCACAATTGCAGACAATGAAGAACATGAGCTTTTCCGTGCAGGGCAGTCGTTTTACGTGCCTGGTGAGAGCCGTTTCAAAATCGAAACAGATGACGTATTAGACTACGTTTGTCATTTCGAAGGCTAATTACCCAAAAAAAATTTGACCAACATTCAATGGTCAAATCGGTTAAACTATTCGCTATATAAAATCCTGTAAAGTTGGCTTTGCGGGATTTTTCTTTTCTATATTATTGTATTGTCTTAGTGAGTTGAGGTCGTTCATGGCTAAACCCGAATATTATTATGGCGTTCATTCTGTGGAGTCATTGTTGGAGTTAGAACCTGAACGCGTTTTGACTCTATTTGCACTAAAAGGTCGTGAAGATCAACGTTTAAAACGTATTTTTGAGTTGGCTGAACCTTTCGGAATTAGTATTCAAAAAGCGAGCCGAGACAGCCTTGAAAAACTGGCTGGACAACCTTTTCATCAAGGTGTCGTTGCTGCAGTTCGTCCTCATCCAACGCTGAATGAAAATGATCTTGAGCAATTAATCAAAAGTACAGACAATGTTTTTTTACTGGCGCTTGACCAAGTGACGGACCCGCATAATTTGGGTGCGTGTATTCGAACTGCGGCAGCCATGGGCGTACACGCGGTTGTTGTTCCTCGTGATCGTTCTGCGAGCTTAACACCAACGGCTCGTAAGGTTGCTGCTGGTGGTGCAGAGAAAGTTAAATTTATCCAAGTGACGAATTTGGCTCGTACTTTAGCTAAAATCAAAGATGATTTTAATGTTCGAGTGATTGGCACGATGTTAGATGAGCATGCTCTACCTATTCACGAATGTGATTTGACTGGTCCTGTCGCAGTGATTATGGGTGCTGAAGATACTGGTTTAAGACCGATTACTCAGGCGCAATGCGATCACAAAGTTTATATTCCAATGAGTGGCAATTTACAAAGTTTGAATGTGAGTGTGGCGACAGGCATGGCACTTTACGAAGCGTGTAGACAACGTCAAGCCTAATTTGAGATGGCACTTTCAGATCGAGCCCAAGGCTATTTTTTTCTTATTACTACCATGTGCATCTGGGGGGGATTTACCCTCACTGCACGATTAAATGCGCTATGGCACATCAATACGTGGGACATTGTGGCACTGCGTTTTTCACTGGCTTTTTTGATCTTAATGCCGATTTTACTTTATCGTAGAGAAGCCTCTTTTTTACTTAAAAAAGAACCATTTATTTTGGCAATGATTGGTGGTGTGATCTATTGTTTGTTGGCTTATAGCGCATTTCACTATGCACCGACTGCGCATGCTGCAATTTTTCTCAATGGTTGTATTCCTATTTGTACTGCCATCGTGGCTTTTATATTGATGAAGCAGGCTTTTGATCGTCATACATGGGCAAGTTTGCTCATTATGATCACCGTGCTCGGTATTATGAGTCTCCTGATGTATCGTGAATCAGGCATTCCTTTTGGTGCTGGTGATGGATTATTCTTCTTGAGCGCCATTTTTTGGGCAATATTTACCGTATTACTGCGTAAATTCCAACTGAGTGCATGGCAGGCGATGTGTGGAGTTGCCATCTGGTCAGCCGTGATTTATGTACCCATTTACGTGTTATTTTTGCCCAAAGATCTTAGTACTCCTGAGCCTCAGCATTTACTGTTTCAGACAATATTTCATGGCATATTCGTGGTCATTATTGCAACTTTAACTTATGTGGAAGCGATTAAAAGACTCGGGGCTTTTAAAGCAGGGAGCATTACCAATTTAGCGCCTTTTTTAGCTGCAATTTTGGCAGTGCCTTTGTTAAATGAACCTTTAAGTATTGCGATGTTATTTGGGTTGTTGGGTATGGCGATAGGCGCATTACAACCATGGCGATGGCTGGGTCGCCAAGATGCACTAAGCCAAAAACTTGAGCAACAAAAAAAGCAGTCTTCTTAGACTGCTTTTTTAAAATCTAAGCTTGTTGTGTAATATCGAGATAATATTGGTGTTTTACTGCGAGTTGTTGATAGAGATGATCAAGTTCACCATCATTAATAACAACATCGTCTGCACGTTTTAATTTTTCTTCACGAGACATTTGCGCACTCATTATTTTTTTAATTTGCTCAATGTCTTGATGATCACGTTGCGAAGCACGCAAGATTTGTAATTCTGTGGATGCATCGATCAGTAAAGTACGTTGAGTAAGTTGGTGTTGATTGGTTTCAAATAAGAGTGGGGAAACTAAAATGGCATAAGGACTGGTCGCCCGTTGTAGTTGTTCAATAATCGATAGGCGAATTGCAGGATGCGTAATATTTTCTAATATCTTTCTAGCTTCAGGATGTTTGAAAATATGGTCTCTTAACGCTCTGCGGTCGAGTGCGCCATCTTCCAATAGCACCCAATCCCCAAAATGATCTTTAATTTTTTGTAGTGCAGGTTTTCCAATTTCAACCACTTCACGTGCTACGATATCTGCATCAACAACAGTAATACCTTGTGTTTCAAACCACTGACTTGCAGCAGTTTTTCCACTTCCAATACCACCTGTTAAGCCCAAAATAAAGCGCATGTAAAAAACCTTGTAATTATCATAATGGGGCTTATTTTAGCTTAACCCCCTAAATAAACCTTCATAATTTCGTTACCCCATAAGAATGCAATCCATCCAGCAATCGCAATATAAGGTCCAAAAGCAAAGGGCTGATTTTCTTTTTTGACTTTCATCAAAATGATGCCGATGATTGCACCGACTAAGGATGAAAGTAGGACAATGAGCGGTAATAAAAATGGACCCATCCATGCACCAAGCGCGGCCAGTAATTTGAAGTCGCCATATCCCATTCCTTCTTTGCCTGTCACGATTTTAAATAGATAGTACACCACCCATAAACAGAGGAAACCAATCAAATATCCCCAAATTGCGGAGGTAGGTGAGGTGTAGAGTGCATAGCTATTTACCGCTAAACCAAGTGCAGCCAAGGGGAGAGTATATCGATCGGGTAAAAGTTGTGTATCGAAGTCGATGAATGTGAGTGCGATCAGTGTCCACGTTAAAATTAAGCCAAAAAGCATTTGTAGGCTTGGACCAAATACCGCGACGACCACTAATGAGCAAACAGCAGTCAAAACTTCTACCAGTGGATAACGAATACCAATCGGATTTTCACATTCACCACATTTTCCACGTAAAAATAACCAACTTATCACGGGGATATTTTGATACCAACGAATAGGTGTTTTACATTTTGGGCAGGTCGATGCAGGTTTACTTAGCGTGAGCTTATCTTCATCAATTATGGCTTGGTCGGGATGTAAAAACATCTGACAGTCTTGACGCCATTCTTGCTCCATCATTTTAGGTGTGCGGTAAATGACAACATTTAAAAAACTGCCGACACATAAGCTGATGATTCCCACAGTTAAATAGAGTGCTGTAGGCGATTGAATTAAATACGCAATTATTTCGTTCATTACACCACAGAACCCATTTGGAAGATTGGAAGATACATTGCGATGACTAAGCCGCCGACCAAGACACCTAGAATGGCCATAATCAAAGGCTCCATCATGGAGGTTAAGCCATCGACAGCATTGTCGACTTCACTTTCATAATGGGTTGCAACCTTATCTAGCATAGCATCGAGTGAACCCGATTCTTCACCAATTGCTACCATTTGCACAGCCATAGATGGGAATAAATTGGTCGAGCGCATAGCGAAATGAAGTTGTTGACCAGTCGCAACGTCGTCACGAATACGCATAACTGCTTGCTCATATACCATGTTATTCGTTGCACCAGCTGTTGATTGGAGTGCATCGATTAAAGGGACGCCGGCAGCAAATGTGGTTGAAAGTGTACGGCTATAACGTGCGATAATTGCTTTATAAACCAAATCACCAAAAATAGGCAGCCTTAAAGCCGTGCGATCTAATGCATCCGCAAATTTTTGACTACGTTTTTTGGCTTCAATAAAGCCGATAATGGTCAGCGCGATACCAATAATTAAAATAAACCAATATTTTTGCACCCACTCAGACATTGCCACTACGAGTTGCGTGAACGCAGGTAAGTCTGCGCCAAATGAGCTAAACATCTCAGAGAAGACAGGAACCACTTTGACCATCAAAATAATGGTCACAATAATTGCAACCACAATGACAGCAATTGGATACTTCATCGCTTTTTTAATTTTTTGTTTGAGAACTTCACTTTTTTCTTTATAAATCGCAACTCGATCGAGCATGGTTTCAAGCGCACCTGATTGCTCACCTGATTCTACCAATGAGCAGAATAACTGATCAAAATGCTGAGGATATTTGCGTAGTGCACCTGCAAAAGTATTACCACCTTCGACCTCAGTTTTAATACCCAAAACCACTTCACGCATTGCAGGATTATCTAAGCCTTCTGCAACAATTTCAAAGCTTTGAACAAGTGGTACACCTGCTTTCATCATGGTGGCAAGCTGACGCGTAAAGATGGTGATGTCCAAAGTAGACACTTTCTTCTTCATTAAGCCTTCAAGAATATTCTTGCGCTTCTCGCGGATACTACGCACCGTAATGCCTTGTTTGCGGAGCATGACTTTTGCAAGTTGAATATTACGCGCAGGCATTTCACCTTTAACTTTGGTTCCCTTGCGATCCACGCCGTCATATACAAACGTTGGCATCATCTGTGCTTTTTTCACCGCCATAATGATTTCCTTATTTTTAATTATTCACTGGTCACACGATTCACTTCTTGTAAAGAAGTGAGTCCGTTCATGACCTTAATTAAGCCCGAACGTCGAAGATTCTTAAACCCCAGTCTTTCAGATGCAGCTGCAATCTCTAATGCATTGCCATCATCCATAATAATCTTCGAAATTTCAGGTGTCACTTTCATGACTTCATAAATACCGACACGTCCTTTATAACCATCACGGCACTCAGGACAACCGACAGGTTGATAAATTTTAAAATCTGGATCTGCTAAATCCTGTTCTGTGAATCCCATTTCTAACAAACTTGGTTTAGGAATATCAGCAGGTACTTTACAGTGTACACACAGTCGTCTAGCAAGTCGTTGAGCAATGACGAGATTCACCGAAGTTGCAATATTAAAAGAGGGAACCCCCATATTGCGCAACCGGGTTAAGGTTTCAGGAGCACTATTGGTATGAAGTGTAGACATCACCATGTGGCCTGTTTGTGCTGCCTTAATTGCAATTTCAG
This sequence comes from Acinetobacter sp. ANC_7635, assembly GCF_056779945.1. Lineage (NCBI taxonomy): Bacteria > Pseudomonadati > Pseudomonadota > Gammaproteobacteria > Moraxellales > Moraxellaceae > Acinetobacter > Acinetobacter sp. ANC_7635. The sequence goes on from NZ_JBWYIS010000004.1 coordinate 49,568, forward strand.
CTGTTTCGAGATCTCGAATCTCCCCGACCATAATAATATCAGGATCTTGACGCAGGAATGATTTCAATGCGACTGAGAAGCTTAAGCCCACTTTATAGTTGACGTTGACCTGATTAATGCCTTCTAAGTTAATTTCTACGGGATCTTCTGCTGTAGAGATGTTGGCATTTTCAGTATTTAAAATATTCAATCCTGTATAAAGCGATACTGTTTTACCAGAACCTGTTGGACCCGTAATCAGTAACATGCCTTGAGGCTTCTCAAGTGCCTCAAGGAATAAAGCTTTCTGATCTTCTTCATAACCTAATGCATCAATACCGAGCATTGCACTAGACGGATCCAAAATACGTAATACGATTTTTTCGCCAAATAGGGTTGGTAATGAGTTAACACGAAAATCAATCGCTTTAGTACGAGATAATTTAAGCTTAATACGGCCATCTTGCGGAATACGCTTTTCTGAAATATCCATTTGAGACATAACTTTCAAGCGTGAAGCTAATCGATTCGCGAGTTGCAATGGTGGATTTGCAATAGTTCTTAAAACACCATCAACGCGGTATCGAACTCGGTACGTTTTTTCATAAGGTTCGAAGTGTAAATCTGATGCACCCATGCGAATGGCGTCAACCAAAAGCTTGTTGATGTACTTAACAATCGGGGAATCATCACCTGAAGGACCATCATCGTTATTATTTTGCGGTGTATCGTTCTCGACCACGTTAACGTCAAGATCTTCATCGCCGAAATTGAAATTCTCATTTTCAGAAAAATGCTTTTCGATCAGTTTTTCAAGTTTATTATGTTCTACAGTAATAGGAACGACGTTTAATTTACTATTAAATCGAATTGCTTCCAATGCTTCGATATCTGTAGGATCACTCGTCGCTACAAATAAAGATATACCTCGTTGATATAAAGGTAAGATTACATGTTTTGTAACAAGATTTTCTGCAACGATATCTTTGGGTAGTAACTCAACATTATATGCATCTAAATCGAACAATGGCTCCCCAAACTCTTGAGCAACCATTTCAGCAATCGTATTTGCTCGTATTTTGAGATGTTCAACGAGGTAAGGTACTAATTTTTGATGAGATTTTTTTGAATTAATAATAGCATTTTGCATTTGCTGGGAGGTCAAAATGCCTTCATCAACCAAACGACGACTTAACCCAGAAAATTTTGGCCCACTTTGATCTAAAGTCATCCCCAATACGCCTTAAATTCATTTTATAATTCGAATATTAAAATTATACGGTTATAAGTAGAAAATTCTATACTTAAAATCATTAATATTATCCGAAAACTATGAAAAAATTGAATTTTTTCACTTATTCTATTGGGTATTGTGTCTTATGTTGTCTTTTTTTAAAGAATTCTAGGTGCTGAATCTGTATCCATTGAATTTTTACGTTAATTTTTTAAAATCCGTGTAGAATGTGCGCATTTTTGATAGAAGGTTAGATCTATGTCGGGTTCGACAATTACTCCGTGGGTTGTAGGCAATTGGAAAATGAACCCAATGCAGGCTAACACGCAACAGCTTTTAGCTGATTTGAAACAACAGCTTGAGCAAGCTTCAATCGCTCATGATGTTTGTAAAATTGGTGTTGCGCCAACTTTATTGGCTTTACTCCAAGTAAAAAATGAACTTGCAACAGATGCTCATGAAGTGTTTGTGGTCGCTCAAGATGTATCACGTATTGCGGGTACTGGTGCATTTACAGGTGAAGTTAGCGCAGATCTTTTAAAGGATAGCCAAGTCGATTATGTATTAATTGGGCATTCTGAACGTCGTGAAATATTTAATGACACGCCTGCGATTCTTAATGAAAAAATAAAAAATGCTTTAGCTGCTAACTTACATATCATCTATTGTGTGGGTGAAAGCCTTGAACAGCGTGAAAGTGGGCAAGCTGAGCAAGTGGTGTTACAACAAATTTGTGACATTGCAGGTGTTGTGAATCCAGAGCAATGGGTGCATATTACCGTCGCCTACGAGCCAATTTGGGCAATTGGAACTGGTAAAACAGCTTCCCCGGATGATGCACAAGCAATGCATGCTAAAATTCGTGAAGGATTGAGTCAAATTACACCTGAAGGTCAAAACATAGCAATTCTTTATGGTGGTAGTGTAAAACCTGAGAATGCTGTTGAATTGGCAGCATGCCCTGATATCAATGGTGCCCTCGTAGGCGGTGCATCACTCAATGCAGAATCATTTGTTCAAATTGCGCAAGCATTTGCCCAATCAAAATAATTAGGAGTTCATCATGCAATCTTTTGTACTGGTGCTACACATCATTTTAGCGTTATTGATGATTATTTTAATTCTAGTACAGCATGGTAAAGGTGCAGATGCAGGTGCGTCTTTTGGCGGTGGCGGTGCAGCGACTGTATTCGGCGCTTCTGGTTCTGGTAACTTCTTAACTCGTTTAACCGGGATACTTACTGCTTTATTCTTTATCACAAGTATTAGCTTGGCTTACTTTGCGAAGCAGCAAACGACAGATGCTTATGGTTTGAAAACGATTAACACAACTGAGCAAGTTGATCAAAAATCGCCTGAAACTTCATCAACTGCACCAAAACCAGCTGAATAATTGAATATTTCGCTTTCAATTTTTCATTGAAACCACTAGAATGCGTCACAGCTGCGGTGGTGGTGGAATTGGTAGACACGCTACCTTGAGGTGGTAGTGCTTTCGGGCGTGGGGGTTCAAGTCCCCCCTTCCGCACCAACTTATAATCCAGAAGTTTAAGTTGGTGTTTGCAGCAAAATCTGTTGATGCGGGATGGAGCAGTCTGGTAGCTCGTCGGGCTCATAACCCGAAGGTCGTTGGTTCAAATCCAGCTCCCGCTACCAATCAATCCTATAATTAAGATGCAAACTTAAAATAGGCAACTTAAACAAAGTTTGAGTTGAGATATACTTTTTGCACGTTGATGCGGGATGGAGCAGTCTGGTAGCTCGTCGGGCTCATAACCCGAAGGTCGTTGGTTCAAATCCAGCTCCCGCTACCACTTTTGATTAAGGTGCAACTTAATCAAGTCTAATTAGAAAGTTTTTCTGATTGAAAAATGATTCAAATTTAGATATAATTTTGCACGTTGATGCGGGATGGAGCAGTCTGGTAGCTCGTCGGGCTCATAACCCGAAGGTCGTTGGTTCAAATCCAGCTCCCGCTACCAAGTTTCTAAAGAGGCTCACAACTAGGTGGGCCTTTTTGCACAGTGGGCATTGCTTTTCTGTGCAATAATGGGGGCGAATGCGCCCTTTTTTGTTATCTATCGTGTAGTGTGGACATCAATTGGTCAAATAATCATGCTATCACTATAGTTAGTCTGTGTCGGTCTGTTGGCCGATTGAATCGCACATAAATGACGAGAGTAAATGAAGTTATCAAATAAAACCCAAGCATTGTATGAACTGATCGCACCCGCTGTTGAGGCGTGCGATGTTGAACTATGGGGTTTAGAATTTACACCTCAGGGTAAGCGTTCGCTAGTACGTATCTACATTGACAAGCCTGAAGATCCAAACAAAGAACCTGTTATTTCCGAAGACGGTGAAATTGATCTTGGTCGTGGTGTGGGTGTGCAAGATTGTGTACGTGTTACCCAACAAGTTGGTGCAATCCTCGATGTTCATGATCCAATTTCTGGTGAATATGCATTAGAAGTTTCATCACCAGGTTGGGATCGCACTTTCTTTAAACTTGAACAGATGCAAGCATATATTGGTCAACAAGTTGCTTTACGTTTGATTTCTGCAGTGGATAACCGCCGTAAATTCCAAGCGAAACTGGTTGCTGTAGATGTAGAAAATGAAATGATCCAAGTTGAAGTTGAAAAGCAACAAGTGCTCGAGATCGATAGTCACAATATCGATAAGGCCAACTTGATCTACCAAGACTAAATTAATCTTAACTAAAAGAATTTGAATAGTAGGTGACTTATGGGCCGTGAAATTCTTACCGTTGCTGAGACGGTTAGTAATGAAAAAGGTGTTAGTCGTGAAGCGATTTTCGAAGCGCTCGAGCAAGCTCTAGTTGCTGCAACGAAGAAAAAATTCTACGAAGGCACAAATTCTGAAGAAGCACAGTTGCGCGTTGAAATCGATCGTAAGACTGGTGAATACCGTACTTTCCGTCAATGGACTGTAGTAGCAGATGAAGATCATGAAATGCCTGCATGCCAAGACGCGATTTCTGATGTGGACCCAGCGAAATGGTCAATCGGTGATGTGCGTGAGCTTGAAGTAGAATCAATTGAATTTGGTCGTATTGCAGCTCAAATCGCGAAGCAAGTTATTGTTCAGAAAATTCGTGAAGCTGAACGTGCGCTTATTGCAGATGCATATGAATCTAAAGTTGGTGAGTTAATTTACGGTGAAGTAAAGAAACAAACTAAAGATGGTTTCATTATTGACCTCGGTGAGAATGCGGAAGCATATCTTGCACGTGAAGAAATGATCGCAAAAGAAATTTTACGTCCTAAACAGCGTGTAAATGCGATTTTATTTAACGTAAACCGTGAAGGTCGTGGTGCGCAGCTACAACTTTCTCGTGCTAAGCCAGAAATGTTAATGGCATTGATGAAAAAAGAAATTCCAGAAATTTCTGAAGAAATCATCGAAATTAAAGCTGCTGCACGTCAACCGGGTGTTCGTGCTAAAATTGCAGTGAAAACGAACGATCATCGTATTGATCCAGTTGGTGCATGTATTGGTATGCGTGGAACACGTATCCAAGCTGTACAGCAAGAATTGAACGGTGAACGTATTGATGTTGTAGTTTGGTCAGATGATCCAGCTCAATATATCGCAAGTGCTTTAGAGCCAGCAGATGTATCGGGTATTGTGATTGATGAAGAAGAACGCACAGCAGATATTATTTTTGCTACAAGCGATCAATTGGCGCGTGCAATTGGTTCTCAAGGTCAAAACGTACGTTTAGCTTCTGAGTTAACTGGTTACAAGCTCAATATGATGCTTGAAGAAGAGTACCGTGCTCGTCAACAAAATGAAGCACAGCAATATCTCGATATGTTTGTAGGTCGTCTTGATATTGAAGAAGACCTTGCGATGGCATTGGTAGAAATGGGCTTTACTTCACTTGAAGAGATTGCTTACGTTCCAGCTGAAACATTTGATGAAATCGAATTAGATGCAGAAACGGTTGAGCTTTTACAAAGCCGTGCGAAAGAAGTTGCATTAGCAGATGCACTGAAAGAGCAAGAAAATATTCAAGAACCGAGCGAAGAGCTTCTAGCGATGGAAGGAATGAGTTCAGAGCTTGCTTATGCATTAGCGGCTCGCGGTGTAATCACAGTAGATGATTTAGCAGATCAGGCAACTGATGATATCTCTGATATCGAAGGTTTAGGTGCTGAGAAAGCAGGTCAATTGATCATGAAAGCACGTGAATCATGGTTTAAGTAACGAGGAGGTCATACATGACGGATAAGTCAATTAAAGAGTTAGCAGTCAGCGTAGGTCTTCCAGTTGAAAAACTATTAGATCAGGTGCGAGATGCTGGGTTGCCTCAATCTAAGGCAGAAGACACAATCTCAGTAGAACAGCAAGACCGTTTAGTCGCTCATTTGAAAAAAGCGCATGGGCAAGACAGCGGCAGCGCAGGAAAAATCACGTTGAAACGTAAAACTACGAGTACTGCAAAAGTAGCAAGTACATCAGGTAAAGCTAAAACTATTAACGTAGAAGTTCGTAAGAAGCATACGTTTACTAAGCCAGATCCTGAACAAATTAAAGCTGAAGCATTGGCAAAAGCAAAAGCTGAAACTGAAGCAAAAGCACAGCAAAAAGTTGAAGTTAAACCAGCTCAAGCTGAAGAGAAGGCGCAACCTGCAGTAAGTAAAGCGAAAGCGAACTTAGATGCAATGCGTGCTGCAGCGAAACAATCGAGTGAGAAGCAAGAAGTTGCTAAAGCTGCGGTTGTGGTTAAGCGCAAGTCAACAAATAAACCGATTGTTAAACAAGCAACTAAGCCAACTGAAACTGCGGAACAGAAAAAAGCACGTGAAGCTGAAGCTGCTAAATTAAAAGCAGTTGAAGAAGCAGCACGTCGTAAAGCAGCTGAAGAAGCACAACAACGTACGCTTGAACAAATGCGTCAGATGGCTTCTAAGTACTCTAATGAAGATGCAACTGCAACGATTCGTGTGGTCGATGATTCTCCATTGGCTGCTGGTCTTGTTGGTCAAGCATACGAAGATTCATTCGCGAAAGAAGACCGTGACATTAAGCGTGGTAATAACACACCAGGTGCACGTTCTCCTAAGAAAGGTGGTCGTCGTGGTCAAGAAGAGCAATCTTTCCGTGACAACTCTCATAAACGTGGTTTGAAATCAAGCCAAGCTAATAAACATGGTTTCGAGAAGCCAGTTAAAAAGCAAGTTTATGATGTTGAAATCGGTGCAACTATTGTTGTTGCTGACCTTGCTGCAAAAATGGCGATTAAGGTTCGTGAAGTAATTAAAACACTCATGAAAATGGGTGAGCTTGTCACTCAAAACCAATCAATCGACCAAGATACAGCAGTTCTAGTGGTTGAAGAAATGGGTCATAACCCAGTTCTAGTATCAGATACTCAAGCGGAAGATAACTTGCTTGAGGCGGCTGAAGAAGCACGTGGTGCACAAACAACGCGTCCACCAGTGGTTACTATCATGGGTCACGTTGACCATGGTAAGACATCGCTTCTTGATCGTATTCGTCGTGCGAAAGTAGCGCAAGGTGAAGCGGGCGGTATTACACAGCATATCGGTGCTTATCACGTTACAACGGATAAAGGTATTATCACGTTCTTGGATACTCCGGGACACGCAGCATTTACTGCGATGCGTTCACGTGGTGCGAAAGCAACTGATATCGTTGTATTGGTGGTCGCAGCTGATGATGGTGTTATGCCACAAACAGCGGAAGCGATTGACCATGCTCGTGCAGCAGGTACGCCAATCATTGTTGCAATCAACAAGATGGATAAAGAATCTGCTGATCCAGATCGCGTATTGAATGAATTGACAACTAAAGAAATCGTGCCTGAGCAATGGGGTGGTGATGTCCCTGTAGCGATGGTTTCTGCGCACACCGGTGCAGGTATTGATGAACTTCTTGACTTGATCTTGATCCAATCTGAACTTCTAGAGCTTAAAGCTTCTGAAGAAGGTGCGGCACAAGGTGTTGTAATCGAAGCACGTGTTGATAAAGGCCGTGGTGCGGTTACTTCGATTCTTGTTCAAAATGGTACATTAAAAGTAGGTGACCTTGTTCTAGCTGGTGCATCTTATGGTCGTGTACGTGCGATGACTGATGAAAATGGTCAACGTATTAAGTCTGCAGGTCCATCGATTCCAGTTGAAATCTTAGGTCTTCCAGAAGCGCCAATGGCAGGTGACGAAGTTCTTGTTGTAAATGATGAGAAGAAAGCACGTGAAGTGGCTGATGCGCGTATGGATCGTGAACGTCAAAAACGTTTAGAGCGTCAATCTGCAATGCGTCTTGAAAACTTAATGGCTTCAATGGGCAAAAAAGACGTGCCGATTGTGAATGTTGTTCTGAAGACAGATGTTCGCGGTACATTGGAAGCGCTTCATGTTGCATTGGCTGAACTTTCAACTGATGAAGTGAAAGTGCGTGTCATTGGTTCAGGTGTTGGTGCGATCACTGAGTCTGATGTGACACTTGCAGAATCTTCAGAAGCATTCTTATTAGGCTTTAACGTTCGTGCAGACAATACAGCGCGCCAAAAAGCCGACGCAGATGGTATCGACATTCGTTACTACTCAATCATTTACCAATTGATTGATGATGTGAAAGATGCAATGAGTGGTAAGCTTGCACCAGAACATCGTGAAACAATTCTTGGTGTGGCTGAAGTACGTGAAGTATTCCACTCGAGCAAGTTTGGTGCTGCAGCAGGTTGTATGGTTCTTGAGGGCTTATTACACCGTAATAAACCAATTCGTGTCTTACGTGATGACGTGGTTGTGTTCCAAGGTGAACTTGAATCACTTCGCCGTTATAAAGAAGTGGTTGAAGAGGTTCGTGCTGGCATGGAATGTGGTCTTGCGGTCAAAGGCTATAAAGACATCAAAGTGCTCGATAAAATCGAAGTCTATGATGTTCAATTAATTAAACGGAGTCTTTAATGGCGGGTAGTCAACGTCTTAAGCGTATGGCGGACACGGTTCAGCGAGAATTGTCTGAACTCATTCGTCAGGAGCTGAAAGATCCACGCTTAGGTGGTCTTGTGACCATCTCAGCGGTGAAAGTGAGCCCAGATTTAGGCTATGCTGAAGTTTATGTTACTGTCATGGGACGTGAACTTGGTGATGAGCAAAGTGAAGCAGCAAATAAAGATACTCTAGATGTTTTAAATAAAGCATCAGGTTTTCTGCGTCATGAGCTGAGTCGTCGTATTAAGACACGTATCACACCTCGTTTACGTTTCCATTATGATAAAACTAATGCATACGGAAACTACATGTTTGGTCTAATTGCTGAAGCTGTGAAGGACTTACCTCCAGCTGACGATAAAAAAGACGAAGAGTAATTTCAAACAAAAAGCCACCTTAGGGTGGCTTTTTTTATCTTAATGTTTTTATATAAATTAAAGCCATAAAATAAATGCTACATTCAATTTTGAATTTGCGTATACAATATTTTTAATTAAACAAATACAAATAAATAATGAGGTTGATGTCATGCAAATTTTAAAAAAATCAGCTGTTGTGCTCGCATTATCAAGTTCCTTGCTTTTCACAGGTTGTGGGTACAATACACTTCAAGCGAAAGATGAAGCGGTGACTGCATCATGGTCTGAGGTACAAAACCAATACCAGCGTCGAGCAGACCTTGTTCCGAATTTGGTGAATGTAGTTAAAGGATATGCAAAACATGAAGAACAAGTTTTAACTGAAGTCACAGAGGCACGTGCAAATGTTGCAGGGCTCAAAGTTGATAAAGAGGTTCTTGAAAATCCTGAACTATTCAAGCGTTATCAAGAAGCGCAATCGCAAATGACAAGTGCATTATCACGTTTGCTGGCAGTGACTGAAAACTATCCAGATCTTAAAGCGAATGAGCAATTCCGTGATTTGCAGGTACAATTAGAGGGTACAGAAAACCGTATAGCAGTTGCGCGTAATCGCTATATTTCTACCGTCCAAGATTACAACACCTATGTTCGTCAATTCCCACAAGTCGTAACTGCGAAAGTCATTGGCATGGATGCAAAAGAAAACTTTAGTGCTGAAGCGAGTGCACAGAAGGCACCTAATGTTTCTTTTGATTAAATCAATGATTAGAAGTTGATGAATATGAGCATGAGAACTCAGCATCTTAGACACAATAGTATGAAATTGCTTTCATGGCTATTTGTCTTTGTGATGACCTGTACATTGCAAATGGTTCATGCAGAAACTACAACAGCAGTAGATCATGAGTCTGACGCGATTGTGCTGGGAAAAGTGATTCTACCCAATTCAGCAAATCCATCATCAAGTGCTCAGCAAAATAAACCAACTCCAGTACCTCCTGTTACTGTTTCAAATGATATGCAGGAAGGAGACACACAACGTCAACTCCCTACATTAAATGAACCTGTGATAGATCAGGCGAATATACTTTCTCCTCAAGAAAAGTCAGAACTCGATACAATAATTCGTGGTCTGTATAATGAGGGTAAGGCTCAAATTGGGATTGTCATCGTTCCGACAACTGGTCAGGAAAGTATCTTTGATTTTGCAATGCGTACAGCACAGACTTGGGGGTTAGGTTCTGCTCAACAAGATAATGGTTTATTAATCGCAGTGGCGATTAATGATCGAAGATTACATATCGCAACAGGTTATGGATTGGAAGGTGTGATTCCAGATATCGTTGCGAGTCGAATCATTCGCGAACAAATCACCCCTTATTTTAAAGTCAATCAATTTGGACAGGGTTTAATTGCAGGGGTCAGAGAAATTGAACGAATCGTTAACCTTGATCCGGAAATTGCCCAGCAAGCTGCTGAAGAACTGAAACTTAGACAAGAACAAGCCTTAAAAGCGCAATATGCAAAGGAAAAGACATTTAACACGGTATTATTTATTTTAATCGCTGGTGTGATTGGTTCTTTTATTATTGGTAATCGTTTAAGTGCTTCGGTCGCGGGTGTTACTGCTTTTGCTGCGAGTATGATTTATGGTTCAGGGATTTTAATCAGCTTAATTGTGGGTATTGGAATTTTCTTTTTATTATTTACATCAATCGCACAGTTGATTTTCCAAGCATTTTTATCTGGCGGAGGACGCGGCGGCGGTGGCGGTCGAGGCGGATTTGGCGGTGGTGGATTTAGTGGTGGTGGTGGTGGCTTTGGTGGGGGAGGTGCGTCAGGCTCATGGTAACAAAAACTGAAACGACAGAAATTATCACTGAACCTAAGTTGCAACAAGCATCTCAACCGAGCTTCAAGCGCTGGATTAGGCACTTTTGTTATTTGCCTGCGTCTAAACGTTATTTTTCCAAAATGGATCAAAATGCGATTGCAGAGGCAGTGAAACAAGCGGAGCAAGGTCATGTTGGAGAGATCCAAGTGGTCATAGAGGGATATATTCCATGTGCCTTGGCTTATTCAATGAATACTCGTCAGCGCGCCGAACAACTTTTTGCTGAATTAGGTGTATGGGATACAGAATTTAATAGTGGTGTACTGATATATTTAAATCTATGTGAGCAGAAAGTTGAAATTGTGATTGATCGTGGAATTCAAAAGGCAACAACGCAACAAGATTGGCAAGCAATCTGTGATCACATGATTAATGAGCTAAAAAATAAAAATTATAAACAGGGTGTTATTGTTGGCGTGATGGAAGTCGGGGAAATTTTGAATCGTTTTTATGATGATAAAGTGCAAGATTTAGAAAATGAGCTCAGTAATCAGCCAATTATTTTAAATTGAGTTAAGAAAAGTGACAAAAAATGTCACTTTTTTACATAAATTAACATTAAAAATAAATTTGAAAATTATTTATTGGCAATCTTGAAGCGTTATACGAAAATAGCATCAGTTAGTTAGCAACAACAAAATCTATTTTGGGGATAGGTTGTTAACTTTGAACTTAAAAATTAGGAGAGATGTTATGAACGCTCAAAAAGGTTTTACTTTAATCGAGTTAATGATCGTTGTTGCAATTATCGGTATTCTTGCTGCGATTGCGATTCCTGCTTACCAGAATTATATTGCACGTTCACAAGTTACAGATGCAATTAGTTTAGCTTCAGGTTTAAAAACTCCTATCGTTGAGGTTATGAGCCAAACAGCTGTATGTCCAGATAATAGTGATGAGACAAAAGCTGCTGGTCTAGCTTTAGAAAACACAATCTCTAGTAAATATGTAGCGAAAGTTACAACTGGTGGTACTGCACCTGCTTGTACTATTACAGCTAAATTCAAAAAAGATGGTGTCAATGCTGGTTTATCTGAAGGATCTATTACACTTACAGCTGTAGACAATGGTGGTTCTACAGATTGGAAATGTACTACAACTGATATTGATCAAAAATTCTTACCATCATCGTGTGTAAAATCTTAATTAGTACATGTCAAAAGAGCATCGTTTGATGCTCTTTTTTTTATGACTAAATTGTTGGTTATGAGTATTATTGTATTTTTATATTTAGTGGTAGTGCTATTAGGATTTCATTTGGGTTGGGTCGCGAATCCATATGATGAGTCTAGGGTGCTACAAATCATCTTAATTGTAGTTTTAAGTTTTTGTTATCTTGTTAAAAAAGATAAAAAAGAAGTCACTTTAGATAAAACATTGCTATTTTTTTTTATTCTCATAGCTTTATGGTTGGCGGTTGGAAACTGGTTTCGAGTTGTAGATTTAATTCTATGGTTAAATTTAGGCTTATTATTTTTTATTTTTAAAAAATTTGATTTTCATTCAAAAGTAACTAGAAATTCACTCATTTTATTAATTATTTTCGCTTTATTTATTCATTTTTTTATACCATTAGTGTTTTATGACTTTATAGTGAATGGGAAACTTTATAGTTGGCAAATGAATTCAAGTTCAATTCGTATATTGAATAGTGTGATCGTTCCGTTTTTTTGGTTAAGTTTCTTTCTTAAAAGAAAAAATAAATATATCAATGTTCTCTATCCATTCATTTGCTACTTTTTTGGATTAGGCTTGTTCGTTGATGGAGCTAGATCAGCTTTATTGAGTCTAATCATACCTCTAGTTTTGTTGTTAATTTTAAATCAAGAATATAGAAAAGAAGCCTCTAAAACTTTTATCTGGTTATTCTTTGCATTTATGACCTACCAAAGTGTCTATTACATTTATAATTTCCTTCATGAAGTTGATCGGTCATTGAATATAGCAAGGTACTCAAGTTCACACCGTTCTGAAATGTGGACTTTTATGTTTGAGCAATGGAAGAAAAATCCTTTATTAGGAACAGGTGGGGGCTATTTAGCACAAATTCAGTATCAATATGGTCATCATATCCATAATGTTTATTTGAGATTAGTTTTTGAATGGGGGATATTGGGCATTATCGCGCTGGTATGGTTAGGGTATCATTTTATGCGATTATTGAAATCTAGCGTTGATGTTGTGCTCAAAATGGGTGTTTTATCAATTGCAATTGATGCGATGTTCTCAGGCAATTTTATTTATCCGGTTTCTCAAGTGATCTGCGTACTTTTTATTGCATTAACTTTTAGTCACATGAAGACACAAGTAGTGACTAATTCGAAATATGTAATTAAAGAAAAATACCTTTTTTTGCCAATTTTTATTCTCTATTGCCTACTGATTATGACACATCTTGGTTCGGATATTATTTGTGTGGGGTGTGGAAGTGCTGAAGGTCGAGCAGCCCCATTTTTTTGGGAACATGGCGGTAGTACAAAATTGGAAAGAGTCGAATAAATTTGACGCTTTCAATTTAATAAATGATTTAAGATAGCTCAAACATTTTTTAAACCTTGTTATGAAATACTTTGTTCTTGCGATTTTTTCGTTAGTGATGGCTTGGCTCCTCCCATACCATCGCTCGCCTTGGCCAACTTTTGGCTCAGAAATACTAACTTTTATTGCAGCATCATTTTTATTGTTAGGCTTAGCAAAGTTTAAACTAAACATACCAAAACCACAGCTCCTGTTGCTGCCTTTCTTAAGTATTCCACTTATTCAATTTATTTTCGGACAGAACATCTATTTCAGCAATGCTTTATTTAGTTTTGCTTATATTCTGTTCTTTATGTTGATGGTGATTGCTGGATATCAACTTTGCCTCGAGCAGAAAAAGAGAGAACAAGTATTTAAAATTACCTGTTTAACATTTGTTTCAGTCGGAGTTATCTCAGCTATATTTGCTGTGCTACAGTGGTTGGATATGCATACCTTCTTTTCAGGTATTATTTATTCATTTAACGGCAATCGCCCGTATGCGAATTTAGCTCAGCCGAATAATTTAGCGACATTACTCATTCTAAGTTTATTAAGTAGTATTTATCTATTTGAAAAGAAAATAATTTCTAGTTTTTTTCTTGTGCCAATGTCTTTAATCACACTGTTTGGTGTGGTGTTAGCACAATCTCGAACAAGTATTATCGTTTGCGCTTTTATTGTTATCTATTGGTTAATCAAACAAGTCAAAAAACAGAATCGATTTTCTCATATCCATCTCGCATTATGGGTTGGCTTATTTATATTACTTTCATCCAATTTAGCATCTCTTAATCAATGGCTTTTTGCTGTTACAGATACTCAAACTGCTGTTCAAGGCTCAGCAATAGTGGCAAAAGGTGCAGGTGATATTCGTCTAGATATGTGGCAACAAATGTTAGCTGCGATTCTGCATCAACCATGGTGGGGGTATGGATGGAATCAAACAGGCTTAGCGCAATACTATATTACCGATACTTTCCAAGTTTCACTTTGGTATAAAAGTGCACACAACATGATTCTAGACTTATTAGTCTGGAATGGATTGATTCTAGGTGGGCTTATTCTTCTGTACTTTACAGCTTGGCTACTGTGGCTCAATAAAGGAGTGAAGGATAATATCTCGATCATTGCAACATTGATGGTATGTGCAATCCTCATTCATGGCATGTTAGAGTTTCCTTTGCATTATGCTTATTTTCTACTTCCAGCAGGTTTCTTAGTGGGCATCATTCAGGCGCAATATAAAAATTTGCCTTCAGTAAAAATGAATGGTCGAGTGTTCGCAGTGATTGCTCTTATCACGATTGTGGGGGCTTTAGTTACGACACGGGATTATTTTTTATATAAAGAGCAAAGTGTACTCGCATCAAAGACTGAAGCTTTAACAGTAGATCAACAACACACCATGCAAAAGCAAATTTGGTTGATTACCCAATTTAAAGAGCGCGTGTGGTGGATCGGATTAGATCCTAAAACTGAAATGACAGAACAACAACTTGCTGATCTAGAGCGAATGGTTGCAAACTTGGCATCAAAATATGATTTACATAAGTATGCACAAGTGTTGGCTTTTAATGGGAAGGAGCAAGAAGCGAAGCATCAGTTATGGATTTTAGAAATATTGCATAAGCAGCATATTGAGTATGATGAGTTATTGAAATAAAAAAAATCCCCAAAAGGGGATTTTTTTATTTCAATCATTAAATTTGGCTTTGAATATAATTCTCTACACCAACTTGATCGACAAGATCGAGTTGAGTGGTCGCCCAATCTAAATACTCTTCTTCTTTTTCTAAAATCTCTTGTACTAAATCACGTGTAACATAATCGAGTTGTTCTTCTGCTAATTTCACAGCAGTTTGAATCGTTTCAATATTTTCTTTGACTTTCCGAACATCGCATTGCAGCACTTCAATGGTGTGTTGACCAATATAGAGCTTACCCAGATGTTGCAGATTTGGAAGACCTTCTAAAAATAAAATGCGCTCAATGATTTTATCTGCATGCTTCATTTGACGGATAGATTCTTTATATTCCGCTGAACCGAGTTGTTCGATACCCCAATCATTAAACATACGTGAATGTAAGAAATATTGGTTGATGGCTGTAAGATGGTGGTAAAGCACCTGATTTAACTGATGAATAACGTCACGGTTGCCTTTCATGATCTTAGCTCCAAACTCAAAATTCAGCCTATCATAGAAGGCTATCGATAGAGATTATCTTAACCCAACTTGCTAAAGCCTGACGAGTAATTTATTGAACAGCAAATGAAAATCGCAATCAAATACGCTTGTGCAAAAAATAACCCCGCTGAGTCAAAGCGGGGGGAGAAATTGGAAATCTGAATTATAGTTATAGAATGAGTTGTTATTATTTTTAGCACATTCTGAATTAAGCGGCGATTGAAATTCTGGCAGCTATTTCAGCAAGTTCTTCATTAATAATACTGCGTGCTTCAGGAACACAGCGTCCGCAACAAGTGCCTAGATCAAGCAAGTCACGAATTTCACGATAAGATTCAGCGCCATTTGCCATAGCATCTTTAATATCTTGATCTGTAATTCCACGACATAAACAAACGTACATTTCTGCTCAACCACAAGGATAAATGCGATAGTTGATATTATTGATAATTATTATCGTTTGTCAATGAAATTCATTTAAAAATGCTGTTTAATTCATCGATTTTCTAGATAAAAAAATACCACCTCATAGGTGGTATTTTTTAAGATATTGAAATTATTTAGAAATAATCACAACACCATCCATTTCAACCAGTGCGCCTTTAGGTAAACTTGCAACGCCTAATGCCGCTCGTGCAGGGTAAGGCTGAGCGAAATATTCCCCCATAATTTGGTTTACCAGTTGAAAGTGAGATAAATCAGTGAGGAAAATATTCAGTTTGGCAATATCAGCTAAAGAACCACCAGCAGCTTCACAAACTGCTTTTAGATTATCAAATACACGACGAATTTGAGCTTCAATGCCCTCAACCAATTCCATGCTATATGGATCTAATCCAATTTGTCCTGAAAGATAAAGTGTATCGCCGACAAGAATGGCTTGAGAGTAAGTACCAATTGCAGCAGGTGCATTTTCAGTATGAATGACTTGGCGGGACATCTATTTCTCCATTATTCAAATCTAGCTTCATCATAAAGGATGAACACTATAGGTGAAAGCTCTAATCTGTATTTGTTTAGCAGGCTTGTGAGACTTCTTCAACGGCAAGAGGAGCTGACATGCGTGAAATACGCGGAAAACCAAATTGCATGCGGAGTTCACGAATGATTTGCGCAATTTGTTGACGACTATGAACAACAATACTCAGATAGGTTTTTGATTCATATTGTCGAACGGACTCGATTCCGATTTTTGATTTACGACAGATATAAATCAGTTGTGAAATTTGCTCATCACTTAATAATAGATCGATACACAAGTAAGCATTGAAGTTGATTTCAGATTCACCTTCATCTTTCCAGTGCAACGGCATAATATTTTCAGGGTGTAACTGTTGTTCGTGTAGAAGGTTCTTACAGCGAGCACGGTGAACAATAAGACCGCGGCGAGATAAATGTCCCTGAATAGGATCGCCTAGCACTGCATTACAACAATGGGCATATTTTACATCTACACCATCAGTACCTAAGATCAGGCGACTTGATGCTTGATCTTGATGATGATCTTGAGCAAAGAGATGGTTCGCCACAAGTTGTGGGAGCAAATCACCTACAGCAATTTGTTCAAAAAGTTGATTCTTGCTTGGAATATGGCGCCATTGTAATAGTTCAGTCCAATTTTGATCGGTTAGATCATGAATAGAGGTATTAAATAACTTTAATGCACGATTTAAGGCTTGTTGACCGACAAGGCGCTGTTCATCAATATCTTGATCTCGCAAAATATTTTGAATAGAGCGTCTGGCTTTTTGAGTGTTGATAAAGCTCAGCCAATCCGGGTTGGGTGAAGCGAGAACATCGGTAATCACCTCAATGACTTGACCACTTGAGAGTGGTGTAGAAAGCGGTTTGATTTCACCATCAATTTTACAACCGACTGCATGGTTACCTAGGAATAAGCTCGCAGAGTAAGCGAAATCTACTGCTGTCGCTCCTTGTGGTAACTCATGTAAGTGACCTTGAGGAGTATAGACCCATATTTTTTCTTGATGTAGATAATCTAATAGATCATTAAACGTGGTCTTAGCACAATCGCCACCGACTAAGGTATGCAAATTCTGCATAGATGCTTGAATAGCAGATCGGCATGTTTGAGGAGCATTTTCACCTAATACTACCCCAAATCGCGCAGCCTTACGCATAAGTTCAGTTTGTATGGTGAGCGAAAGCGTTGTTTTCTCGCCTTTCAAACGCAGCATCAAGGATTGATTGCCACCAGGGAGAGGGCGGCGGATATGATCTTGGTAATTTAAAACTTGGAAGTTATCTTTTAACAACTCAACTAAACGATCGCAATCGGCAATGGTCTGGAGAACGATTTCAAACGCATGACTATGTGTGAGTTCTTGAAGGTTAATTTCGTTTTTAACAAAGTGGCGTAGCAATTCAATGTTATTGTTTTTCTTTTTGATCCGCCCGGGAATATTGAAGTTTTCCAAGAGATCGCTCAAATGTTTTTCCCAAATGGCTTGGTACTTACAGCGTTGAGGTTTGGTTTGCGCCAAAGCATTTTGAACATCATTGAACATATCTAGATCAAGATTTTGATAACAGAGGTGTTCAAGATTGTCAGCCATTTCATTCATGCCGACCAAACGTGCCATTGGCACGAATATATCAAAAGTTTCTTGTGCAATACGGGCACGTTTATCTGGTCTTAAAGCTTCCAAAGTCGTCATATTGTGGTAACGGTCTGAAAGTTTAATGATGATCACACGAGGATCTTGCAATGTGGCTTGTAGGATTTTTCGGAATGAGGCTGCTTTATTATATTCTTTGTCACTAGAGTGGCTTAATTTCGTAACACCATCGACCAGCTCAGCCACTGTTTTGCCAAATTTTTCAGTAATGTCTTCTTTGCTAAAGTCGGTATCTTCAATGACATCGTGCAGTAGTGCTGCCATCAACGTTTCTGGGTCTAGGCGCATATGCGCCAGAATACAACTTACGGCTATCGGATGCAGAATATAGGGTTCACCGCTTTTGCGTGTAATACCATCATGTGCCATGTCAGCATAATCGCAGGCCACAAGCACTCTGTCGACGTCCTTTTCAGATAAATACGCGTCGATGATGACTTTTAGCTGTTGCTTAGCTTGGCTGACCAATGGGCCTGGCATACTACACCTTTGAATCCGTGGAAGAGAGTAAAAAGTAAAAGACTTTACTAAAAATTCATATTGCTACAATGCTCTATTTTTAAATAGAGAATAGCTCTAATTTTTTTAACAAATTTTTTCAATTTTGTCGAATCATTCTCTAAAAAAATTCAATAAAAAAGCCTAGTCACTGGACTAGGCTCTTTTAAATGCAGGTCTTAAAGCTTATTGGAAAGAAAAACCATCTAAGTTTAAGTTATTTGCAGAAAGTGCTAAATCTAAGCTAGACGTTTGATAATCTTGCTCACGTTGTTTCAAGATATCTTTAGTGACATGACCTTCAGCGATTTCACGTAAAGCAACCACTGTTGGTTTGTCATTGTCCCATTCTACAGTTGGCTCGATACCTTGACGAGCAAGTTGACGCGCGCGTTTGCTTGCCACTAGTACAAGCTCAAAGCGGTTGTCTACATGGTCTAAACAATCTTCAACGGTTACGCGTGCCATAAGAGTTCTCGTATGTATGAAATTTTTTAACAGACTGCGCAGTATAAAATGCTTTGTCTATAGACTCAAGTTTAATCACGAATTCGGTGTGATTAATTTTTGAATTAAATCTTTATGTCGGTGAGCCTGTTGTGATAATGAAAGACGGTTCGCATTAATAACAGACTCAAGATCATGTAAAGCTTTATTAAAATCATCATTCAAGATGATGTAATCGAAGTTTACGTACTGTTGCATATCTTCTACCGCACAACTTAAGCGATGTTCAATCACTTCAACAGAATCTGTACCGCGGTTTGATAGGCGTTGGCGAAGATCAAATTGAGTAGGTGGAAGAATGAAAATTTGTTTTGATTCAGGAAAAAGTTTGCGAACCTGTTCTGCACCTTGCCAATCAATTTCAAGTAAAACATCATGACCTTTTGCAAGTTGTTCTTTTACAGTCGCTTGTGAAGTGCCGTAGTAGTTACCGAAAACTTCTGCGTATTCGATGAAACCACCTTGATTCACTTGCTCAATGAAAGATTCTTTGCTGGTAAAGTGATAATGCACACCATCTAATTCACCAGGACGTTGACCTCGAGTAGTGTGTGAAACAGAAACGTGTAAATTGCTTACGCGCTCAAGTAGGGCTTTAACTAATGATGTTTTGCCAGTTCCAGAAGCAGCTGAAACGACAAACAAGAGACCCGACATGATATTTTTCCTGATATGATAAAATATCTTCTCTATTTTAGAGCAGAGTGCTTTTAAACTAAATAGCAATTCGCATTTGTTTTAAAAAATATTCTGATTCATTGACCAAATTTTAGCGATCGTTTGAGGGTCTTATGGAAATTGTTTTAGCTAATCCACGTGGTTTCTGTGCTGGTGTAGACCGCGCTATTGCGATCGTTAATCGTGCACTTGAAAGCTTTAATCCTCCGATTTACGTTCGTCATGAAGTGGTACATAACAAATTTGTTGTGGACGATTTACGCCAACGTGGTGCAATTTTTGTAGATGAATTAGATGAAGTTCCTGATGACAATATCGTGATTTTTAGTGCACATGGTGTATCAAAAGCTGTACAACAAGAAGCTGAGCGCCGTGGATTAAAAGTATTTGATGCCACATGTCCTCTCGTGACAAAAGTGCATATCGAAGTCACAAAATATGCGCGTGAAGGGATTGAAGCCATTCTGATTGGTCATGAAGGGCATCCAGAAGTTGAAGGCACCATGGGTCAATATGATCTGAAAAATGGTGGTGCAATTTATCTGGTTGAAGATGAAGATGATGTTGCTGCTTTACAGGTGAATAATCCTAATAAGTTAGCATTTGTCACTCAAACGACACTTTCCATTGATGATACTGCAAAGGTCATTGATGCTTTACGTGCTAAATTTCCAGCCATCCAAGGGCCACGTAAAGATGATATCTGTTATGCAACTCAAAACCGTCAAGATGCGGTCCGTGATTTAGCGACTCAATGTGATGTCGTTTTAGTGGTTGGTTCTCCAAACTCCTCGAACTCTAATCGTCTTCGAGAATTGGCAGAGCGAATGGGTAAGCATGCTTATCTTGTAGATAATGCGGATGAGCTAAAAAAAGAATGGTTTGCTGAAACCACTAAAATCGGTGTTACTGCAGGTGCTTCAGCACCTGAAATTTTGATCAAACAAGTGATTCAGCGTCTACAAGATTGGGGCGCTACGTCACCACAGGAATTAAATGGGCGAGAAGAGAACATAACCTTTAGCTTGCCTAAAGAATTGAGAATTCAAGTTACTCAAGCTTAATAATGAATTATCAATGACATAGCAGGATAAGTGAGCAGATTGCAAAAGCGTGATCTTATCCTCATTTTAATACCATTTGTCATAACTGTGTTGGTTTTATAATTATAAAATATTACTTTTGTAACATTAATAAATAAATACAAAAGTTTGAATATGAAAGACTTACAACGGGGCTTTACCATTATCGAGCTGTTGATTACCACAATTGTGCTATCAATCACAGCAACCATGGCTATTCCATCTTTTAAAAATCTTGTTGCGCAATATCGCCTAAATTCAGATGTGCGTGAATTATCAAGCGTGCTGATGATGGCGCGTAATCAAGCAACATTGTTAAGAAAAGATGTGACTGTAGATCTTAAGTCGAATCAATCAGATAGCAGTACAATCTTTCATTGGACACCCAAAGCGCAAAATAAATTGACTTCATCACAAGAAAAAGTCACATTCTGGATGGATGGGGGAATTTCTGACTTTACATCTGACATAAATTTTTCTATTTGTAATAAGGTGTTAGGTGTTTCTAAAACGATAGCAATAACAAGAATGGGAACACAATATTTAAAAGCAGAGGGGACATGCTAATGCGTGCTGCGCAACAGGGGGTAGGAATGATCGAAATTCTAGTTGCCTTATTGGTTTTGGCCATTGGGGTATTGGGGTTTTCATTTTTACAAATGCGCGCAATTGATGCTTCACATGAAGCAATGTCTAAATTACAAGCCATGAATTTAGCGCGTGACTTATCTGAGAAGATACGTGCGAACTCAAATGCTTATACTCATTATCAAGCTAGAATAAATGCAGAAACACAAACAACTACAGCCAAATCATGTGTACAAAAAGGAACGACGAATCCATGTGTTCAAGCAGCCGATTTTGCCCATTATGATGCTGCCCAGATAATAAAAAATGCCAATGGTCTTGGTATGAGTATCAAAATGCCGAATTGCCAAGTCAGTAATAATTTGCAATCTCGCCGATGCATTTACGTAGCCTGGGGAAAAACAAAACCTATCGATGATGCTTCTGCAAAAGATGCATGTACCCATGGTGGAAGTTATTTACCAAAAGCGCAATGCATCGTCATGGAGCTTTATTGATGCAGCATCGTAGGTATACACAAAAAGGTTTGACGCTAGTCGAGCTTATGATCGCTTTGGTGCTTGGATTATTGATTACCGCTGCTGCGGTACATCTGTTTTTTACAGGGCAGATGGGATTCACGATGCAGAAAGGGATGTCGGAGGTTCAAGATAACGGCAACTTCGGTCTGCGCTTTCTTACTTATGAAATTCGTAAAGCAAATTATGGTCAAGTAAATATCATAAATGATCGTTTGACGCATGGTGGCATTGTTATCACTTCAGCTCAGTCTCCAGTGGTGCCTACATCTGGTGATTTGGCATTTAATGCGACCAATATTCCCGTCAATATTTCACGAAATATTCCAAATACGGAGGTTGTGCCTGTATCGCAATCTGGTATGCCGAGTAATATAGAGTTGGTTTCCGCTGAATCTTCACAACCTGCTCAAGCGGGAATGAGCGACCAATTGGTCATGCAGTTTTATGCTGATACACAAGGTGTGGATTGTGAAGGTAATAATTACGATGCTGGACGATATATTGTTCAACGTTTTTTTCTACGTAAAGATGCAAATGCAAATATTCAAAAAGAACCACACGATGCATTGGTCTTGGCCTGTGAAGCAGGGTGGTACACGCGTAACAGCACTCAAATTTTAAAAAATTTTAATAATAAACAGACTGTCTTTGGAACAACGAATGGTGAAATTTTGATGCATCGTGTTGATCACTTTCACTATCTGTTGGGGATTTCTAATGACGATAATACGGCACAGCAAAGATATATAAGTATTGAAGATTATAAAAAGCTCAATGTTTATCCACGTCCACGCATCAATTCAATACAGGTCGGTTTATTAGTAAGGTCATCTGAAAATGTAGGTCAAAATCAAGCAATTTCTCCTCATCAAGAATTTGAAGTTCTTGATCAAAAAGTAAAATTAAAAAAAGCACAAAAAACCGTCGCGACTAAATTTATTCGACAAGTCATTACACAAACGATCGCGATTCGAAATGGTATGAGTGTGATGGATTCAGCGGAGGGCTTATGATTCAACATCAACGTGGTGCAACGCTGATTGTGGTACTGATTATGTTAGTTCTGCTCACCATTATTGGTACTTGGGCGATTCGACAAAGTATGGTGAGTTTGAATATCACCACCAACAGCCAAGCGCAACAATTGTTAATGCAATCTTCCGATACTGTTTTTTATCGATTGGGGCATGGCGGCTATGCTGCCTCCAGTGGTAACCCTCTGAGCTTAATTGGTTACTCGATTCAGAATGAAGGTGACGAAGTCGTATTCTGTTTTAGAAACCAATCCAATAGTGCGATGTTTAATGTTTCCAACAGTAGTGTATTGCGTTGGAATGAAGCAATGAGTGATGTCTCAGTCGATGGTGTTTCTGGGTTTTGTTCCTTATCAAACGATGGGGATTATGCCAGTGCTCGTAAGGCGCAATTAACTCAGGTGTCTGTAATCGTAAGCCCTCCATCAGACAGTGATCATGATATCCCACTTTCAAACGCAAACGTTGGAACTGACACTGAAAGTATAGGACAACCTTCTGATACTAAAAAAATAACAGTCTATTCAACATCGCTCTTACCCGCATTGTCTTCGACAGATTTAACGGATGAAATCCATCTTTGTTTGCGCCGACCACATACAGCACCATTGGTGGGTAATGCACAAACCATTTCATCTTGTTTAAAGGATATTGGTGTGCCGTATAACACCCAAATTCAAAGTTACATTTTTGATGCTTATCAGCGCGCTGAATCTTAATGGGGATGTGTTGTGAATAAAAAGATAAAGAATCATTTTACAAAAAAGATGATTGCGCAAAGTATTGCAGTCGTGATGGCATTGGGTGCGATCCCAATGCAATTGAGTGCCAGTGATCTACAAATTTATCAAAATCCTGTAGCAACAAATAATCCGATTATCATGTTGGCGATTGATAACTCGATGAGTATGAGTGCAGTAGATGCAACTTATAAAGGTCAAAGTGTTAGCCGTTTAAATGCCTTAAAAAACTCATTGGTAGATGCCTTAAATGCAAAGGACTTATCAGGAAATTATCGTATTCCAGATAATGTTTATATTGGGGTGTCGGTGTTTACGTCAACGGGTGAAATAGGGACAACAGAAGATTGGTTAAGCTATGGTGAAAATGCTCGTTCATCTAAAATCTTACTAGAAGCAAAACAACTTACACCTGCTCACCGTACGGATTTAATCAATAAAATTAATAGTATTGGAGCCGTAGGTAGTACGCCCACACCACTATTACTCTCAGAAACTTATGCATATTTACTAGGAAATCGTACCTTTGGGGCTAACCTAAAAGGCATCGATTTACTTCCTTCATCTAAATATTCTAATTATAGCCGTGGTTTATCTGGAGCATCATTTGCGCCAGCGGACATTCGCAAAGCGGATGGTAGTTATAGAGCGCCACTCAACAAGTTGAATAACAGTGATGCCCAATGTAGTACGCAAGGTGTTTTTTTCTTAACAGATGGGGCGCCAGTTGGTTTGAGACCAAAGACGGTACTCCCTGTCATGCAAAATGCGTTGGCAGATGACAGCTTTACTTGTGAAGGCTCGCCCTTAAAAGATGTCTATTACAATTACGGTAATGCCAAAGGTGCCAGTGGTGCCGCGACCTTCAATGGCGAGTTTAAGGAAATGGCGACGCAGCCATATCGTTTTTATGAAGATGATATTGGTAATGCTGTGTCAGCCAATCAAACCACCTGGCAAAACCGTAGTTCATGGGCTTGTGTGGGTAAGATGGTTCAGCGTTTGGCAAATCAAACACAGATGACCAGCGATGTGAATCAGAAGCGTGTTTATACATCTACTGTAGGTTTTGGTCCCTTATTCCAAAAGCATCCACGAGAAACCTGTCGTGATTATGACAATGACGGTCTATACGATCATTGTACTTTTGATAGTAGCTATACAGGTTCTGGAAATGACATTTCCAATAGTATGAATGCTCAAGCATTAAAACAGTTGGGGAATGTGATTGGTAAAGGGGATACCTACGGGACTCGCCAAGAAATTGGGGGGTATACCCAAGCGACTTCTGGTGAAGATATTCAGAATGCATTGAATACCTTCTTGGTTGCCGTCTCTCACGGTAACTTTGAGGCTGCTAGTTTTGGTACTTATGTGGTGCCATTTGACCGTTTATCAACAAGTTCAGCATATCCTTATGTGTTCGCACCGCAGTTTCAACCACAGGTGAGCACAGCAAATTCGGTATTGGCTTCCACACATCAATTATGGTTAGGGAACTTAAAGAAATACAGTATTAACGCTCAAGCTGTGATGATTGATCGTGCGGGGAAAGAGGTACTTGATCGATCAGGTGCAATACGAACCAATACGCAGGATTTTTGGAACAATACTGGAATCGATGATGGTTTGAGTGCAATTCAAGGGGGCGTGTTCTCTCGGATTGCCACACCTTCACCACTAGCAGGTGTTACTGCTACAGACAAAATAAAAACGCGCCCGTTATTCACCAATGCAACGATTGCCACAACGGGTGATCAAGCAAAACGATTGGTAGGTTCTGAGAATGGACAACTGACGAAATTAACGACACAGAATGTGCTGGCCGCGACCTATATTGATTCAACCAAGTCGGGGTGGCGACAAAATGTATATCAACCCTATTTACTGTCGGCTTTGGGTTATCGACTTGATAAAAACTACTTAAGTAGCTTACCTGCTGGATACATTTGGAATGATCTAAATAAGGTTAAAGATCTTAAGGTGATGCAGCAAATGGGAGGCGTTGTTCACTCGGAACCACTATTGGTCACGCTCGAAGCAAAATATAACGCGGGGTCTGGTACCATTTTAGCGAATACCCGTAATGCGACTCATCGAAAAGATTACGTGGTATTTGGGACGATGCAAGGATTATTGCATGTTGTGGATCAAGAAACTGGTGAAGAGGCATTTAGTTTCTTAGCTCATGAAATGGTTCAAGATCCAAGTCGACGAGACGCGTTACTTGAACAGTCCAATACATTATTGTCATCTGCGCATCCTATTTATGGCATGGATGGATCATGGACTTCAGATGTTCAATATAAGATTGATCAGAACAACAATAAGTTTATTGCTGCGAAAGCCAACATTTATGGTGGTATGCGCATGGGTGGGCGTAGTTATTATGCCTTGGATATGAAAAATCCGAACCAACCTGAATTACTTTTCCATGTTGATCCAAGTTCTGGAACGATAAAGAGTAAATCAACATCAGTGAGTGGCACAAATCAATCAGATGCCTTAAAAGCTATGGGATATAGTTGGTCTAAACCTACCATTGCTAAAATTCGTTTTGACGGCAAAGTTAAAACGGTCATGATTGTGGGTGGTGGCTATGATATGGCCTATGAAACGGATGGTTATCAGCCTCAATCTGCATTAACTGGTCAACGAGCTAATCAAGGGGCGGGCGTCTATATTTTTGATGCTGAAACGGGCGAATTATTGTGGAATGCACGCTATGGCAACCAATCGAATCAAACCAGTGTTGATGTTAAGCATGCTGAGATGAAATATAGTGTGGTCAGTCAAATTAAAGCATTTGACCGCAATACGGATGGTTTGATCGATCACCTATATTTTGGTGATTTAGGTGGGCAAGTGTGGCGCGTCGATCTCAATAATCGTCTTGGAACGAATACAACCGCGTTTGGACGAGTGACACGTCTTGCTGATTTTAGTGCGTATCACCAACGTTTTTATGAAATGCCTGCTTTGACCATCCATGATCTGAATGGTGAGCGATTTGGTGCGGTGAGTATTGCGTCAGGAAATCGCAGCTTTCCATTAAATACCAGCAATATTTATGACAATCGAGTCTATGTGTTACATGATTATGACTTGGCACAACCGAATTTGTTTCAAGCGAATTTTGCTAAAACACAAAACCTTACCGAAGCTCATTTAACTGCATGGTCTAATTTATCAGGTACAACAGTGCCACATCTGATGAACCGTAATAAGCGTGGTTGGTTCTATGTGCTGCAACGAACAACGGCTAAAAACGAAACAGCGAATACTGGTACAGTTAAAGCATTAAATGGTTATATTGCGATCGCAAATAGTCCAAGTCATTCAGATTTATATGTGTCTTTATACAATCCAAATGATGCATCGTCACAACAACCGAACCAATGTACTGGGGGCATTAAAGGAGCAAGTCGTACCTTAAAGCTTTGCTTGCCGTATGGTGTTTGTGGAGATGCTGGATCAACGTCTAATCTTCAAAATAAAATTGTGGCAGAAATCTCAGACACTAAGTCTGATGGGATTAGTAAGCTAAACAGCGTACCTATTGTCCAGAATGGTAAAAAGAAAACGACTTTGCTGGGCGGTGGTTATACCAACTACATCACAACCAAAGTGCTGAAAGCTTATAACTGGTTTGAGCGTCAGTAGGTGGTTACCATGAATCAAAAAGGTTTTACGCTGATTGAGTTGATGGTTGTTGTAGTGATAATTGCCATATTGATGACAATCGCAGTGCCATCATACCAAAGTTATTTAAAACGTAATGCTGCTGCACAGGCTCAGCAAGAAGTATCCAAAATTATTGAACAACTAGAACGCTATAAAAGTCGCAGTTTTTCCTATCGAGGTTTTGATGCGAAGTATATTTACGATCAAGATACTTCAATGACGAGTATTTCCCTGCCTGATGCGAAGAAACCAAAATATGTGATTAGTATTGCCGATATCAGTGAAAAAACACCTAAAACCTTATTAAGTTCAGATCAGGGCTTGGGACGGGCATGGGGGATTCGAGCTGTACCAACGCAGACAGGCTATGATGCGTTTTTGGCGACGAGTCAGGGTATTCGTTGTAAAACAGAATATTTGGTGGAAAATGACTTAAAAGAAGTCAATGCATATACAGGATGTGGTGCAAATGCAAAACAATGGTAATTCAGGATTTACTTTAGTAGAGATTATGATTGCAGTGGTCATCATTGGAATTTTAGCCATGATTGCCTATCCGTCCTACCAAGAATATGTTCGTAAAACTAAACGTGTCGAAGTAAAAACCACATTGGCAGATATTGCAGCTCGACTTCAGCACTATCAGGTTGCGAATTACAGTTATATTAAATCGGATGGCAAAGCAGTCACGTTAGCTGAATTGGGATTTCAGACCAATGCGCAAAATCGAGTTGAAGTTCCGCATTATGATCCTGTCTATACGGTTGGTATATCAGATGTAACCAACAACAGTTGGGTGTTGAGTGCAGTGCCTGTGAGTGGAAAATTGATGCAAACAGATGGTCACTTTGTCATAAATGAAGCCAATGAAAAATGTTGGGTGAAAGCAGCTTCTTGTACGCCTTCTTCAAGTACAAACTGGGATGGAAAATAAAATTAAATTCAAAAATGTGGATAAATAATTTTTGAGCTTTCAATCGGATCAAAGTTCACGTAAAATACTGCCCTCTATGAAAGGGGTTTGAAATGTATCGATGGTCGGTGCAGGGATAATCCGTAAAAACTATAAGGTTCTATCATGGTTGTTATTCGTCTTGCACGCGGTGGTGCTAAAAAACGTCCGTTCTATCAAATCATCGTGACTGATAGCCGTAATGCACGTGACGGTCGTTTCATCGAACGTATCGGTTTCTTCAACCCTACAGCTCAAGGTAAAGCAGAAAAACTTCGTTTAGATGCTGATCGTTTCGCTCACTGGGTTGCTCAAGGTGCTCAACCTTCTGAACGTGTTGCTTCATTAGCTGCTCAAGCTAAAAAAGCTGCAGCTGCTGTTTAATACGGTAGAAGCTAGCCCATGACACCAACACAGAATGTTCCCGAAGATCGTATTCAGATTGGACAGCTACGTTCAGCTTATGGATTAAATGGGTGGCTCTGGGTCTATTCCAACACAGAACCTATGAGCAACATATTTGACTATCTGCCTTGGTACATCGAGACCAAAGCAGGTTGGCAAATTGTAGATGTGAAACGTTGGAAGCCACATGGTAAAGGCTTAGTTGTTTCGCTGAAAGGTGTGAGTGATCGTACTGCAGCAGACAATTTAGTTGGCGCAAATATCTGGATTTCTAAATCGCAACTGCCTCAACCAGGCGTGGACGAGTATTATTGGTCTGATCTAAAGGGTCTAACAGTGTTAGGTCTGGATGATGAAGAGCAAGAAGTCAATCTTGGTCAAATCCACGAATTGTTTGAAACAGGTGCTAACGATGTGATGGTAGTTCGCGCAACTGCTGACAGTGTCGATGGCGAAGAGCGAATGATTCCATGGCATAAAGATGTGGTGCAACGCGTTGATCTCGAAACTGGTCGTATCTATGTCAATTGGGGCGTAGATTACTAATATTTTCGGAAATACGGGAGTCTGCGATGTTTTTTGCAGTCATTACGCTTTTTCCTGAAATGTTTGAAGCGATTACAAGTTTTGGTATTAGCGGTCGCGCAGCGAAACGCGATTTAATGCAAATTCATTGTATTAATCCTCGTGATTTTGCAACAGGGAACTACAAACGAGTGGATGAGCGTCCATTTGGTGGTGGTCCTGGTATGGTGATGATGGCTGAGCCATTGGCAAAAGCAATTCATCGTGCCAAAGAGCTTGCAACGCAAGCAGGTGCTGTTCATGTACCTGTGGTGTATATGTCGCCACAAGGTAAAACCTTAAATGAACCTTCAGTACAAGATTTCGTGCAATATGACGGATTAATTGTATTGTGTGGTCGTTATGAAGGTGTTGATGAGCGTTTGATCCAAAAATATGTTGATCAGGAATGGTCCATAGGGGATTACGTTTTATCTGGGGGAGAACTGCCTGCGATGGTTTTATTGGACAGTATTATTCGGAGACTTCCGGGTGCAATGTCTGATGAACAATCACACGTTCAAGACTCATTTGTAGATGGTTTACTCGACTGTCCGCAATATACAAAGCCTGATCATTTTGAAGGTTTGGATGTGCCTGAGGTACTAAAATCAGGTCATCATGCAAATATTGAAAAATGGCGTTTTTTGCAGCGCTATCAACGAACGCTTGAACGTCGACCTGAATTGGTTGAAAAAGTTGAGTTGACTAAGCAGCAAAAGAAATGGCTCAAAGATTCGCAAAAATAAATCTTTTAGATTTATTTAAGCAAATATGACCTCAAGCATATTGCTTGAAGTATTAAATAGGCTCTTTATGCATTGAAGCGGTCAAGCATAAAGGGAAAGTCAATCGGGTCTATGCGCCTTAGCCTCTAGCCCCAGTGGATATCAGACCTCTTCTGACCCACACATATTGGAGATACCCCATGAGCGGTAAGCATCCTTTAGTACAAGCTGTAGAAAATGCTCAGCTTAAACAAGACATCCCAGCTTTTGCACCAGGTGACACAGTAGTTGTCCAAGTAAAAGTAAAAGAAGGCGACCGTGAACGTTTACAAGCGTTCGAAGGCGTTGTAATCGCTAAGAAAAACCGTGGTTTGAACTCTGCGTTCACAGTACGTAAAATTTCTAGCGGTGTTGGTGTTGAGCGTGTTTTCCAAACTCATTCACCAATCGTAGCTAAAATCGAAGTTAAACGTCGTGGTGACGTTCGTCGTGCTAAACTTTATTACCTACGTGAACTTTCTGGTAAAGCTGCACGTATTCGTGAAAAGTTACCAGCTCGTAAACAAGGTTAATTTTAGCCTTGCTTCGAAGCAAAAAAATGCGCCTTTTGGCGCATTTTTTTATGATCAAAACTTACAAACCTTGAATCTTCAAACGATTGGCATGTTGTCTAAAGATTGATACTGGATCAGGAGCAAAGAAGCCTTTAAGCCCAAGTATTTGATTGACTTCATCAAAATGATTTAAGTTGTAATTATCACGAATTACTTTGCCGTATTTAGCACTACAAATAGGCACGAGACCATCGTGATTGCGTTCATTAGGCATAATCGCTGTCCCTAAGACAACAATTGCGGTATCTAAAATATCGAGAACATTGGTCACCTTTGAAGAACCAATCCAAGAATAATGATATACGCCGTTAGCCGTTTGTGATGAACCGTTAGAATTACAGTCTTTCGGGATCGCAGCAGAAGGGAACTTTTGATTAAATTCTAAAGAACCTTTTACAGAAAGATCATACATGGATTGTTCGTAATTAACGCTAAGACTTGGATTACCTTCCATAATTGAAATTGCAGGTGCCAAAATATCACCAATAACTAATTTTGCTACACTATTAAGCACTTTACTATTTACGAAAGTATCTCCTAGGGGAGAGCCCTTAATACTGCCTGCAACAGCAGTTAGAGAAGCAACTTTCTCAGGAGCAATGGCTTCAACGTACCGTACAGTAGGTCCTCCATGACTATGGCCGATCAAATTGACCTTGTCTTTACCCGTAATAGCTAAAGCTGTTTCTACTTGTTGTAACAGTTGCTCACCACGAACCACAGTTGATTCGACAGGAGACATTTGAGCGACAAAAACACGTGCACCATTTCGTGCGAGGTCAGGGGTAATTTGATAGAACTGATCTAAACCGAAATGTTCTGTACCAATGCGGCTAAAACCTAATGCAAAGCCATGGGCCATAACAATAGGGTACTTAGTTTGCGCATAATTGGTATTTACGTATTTAGCTTCGACATCGATCAGGCCGGAAGCATATGTAAGTTGAGATAATCCTACCAGACTTAGCAGAAGTACTGGGATCATTTTTTTTGTTTTCATGTTTTCTTCCTTAAAA
The DNA here is from genome assembly GCF_056779945.1 of Acinetobacter sp. ANC_7635. NCBI lineage: Bacteria > Pseudomonadati > Pseudomonadota > Gammaproteobacteria > Moraxellales > Moraxellaceae > Acinetobacter > Acinetobacter sp. ANC_7635. Next base: position 80,982 of record NZ_JBWYIS010000004.1, read on the forward strand.
AGACAATATTTATTGTCAAAAAATATTGTAAAGAAAAACTAAACAAAAATAAGATAAATCCGACTAAATGTTAATCATTATTAAACTGAAAGAAAGGGTGAAAAGCTCACCCTTTGTGTTTAGGTTTTATAGCCCTTGGAGTTTAAGTCGATTTGCATGCTGACGATAAACATCTACAGCGCTTGGTGCAAAAATGCTTTTTAAACCGAGTAGATGGTTAATTTCATCTAAATGATTCCATTTATAATTATCACGAATGACCTTGCCAAATCGAGCGGAGCAACGTCCTACAATTCCATCTCCATCTTTTTCAGCCAAAAGAGAAGAAGCTAACATGCCATAATCAGATGGATCTAAAGCGGTATTAAATGGAGAGTTACCCATAAATGAATAATAATGAGTATTGTTGACACGATAAGCCCCTTCACCACATTGGGTTGTAGGTACACCATTTGGAAAATTCTGACTAAATTTGAGTGATTCTTTCGTTCCTAAACTTTGTAGGGCTGCTTTAGCATCATAAGGAAAGACTTTTGGATCAAGACCAGATGCGAATGTAATCACTGGCGATACCAGATTGTCAAAAATCGCGCGAGCAGGTGCTTCTAAAATATTACCTACCAGAACACCTTCTAGTATATCAGCCATTCTTGCTCCTTGATTTCCAGAAGCAATTGTCGTAACAGATGCGACATGATCAGGTATAACACCTGCAATATATCGAACAGTCTGACCACCATGACTATGTCCGATTAAATTCACTTTTTGCTTGCCGGTAATGGCAAGTATCTCTTCAACTTGACTCAGTGCTTGTTCGCCTCGCACTTCACTTGAGTTCATCGTTGAAACACGTGTTTGCCAGATGTTTGCACCATTTCGAGCAAGATCAGGAGTGATCTGATAAAAGTAGTCAACACCGACCATACTACCAAAGCCAAATAAGCCATGGGCAAGCACAATAGGGTATTGGGTTTGTGCATAATTTGATTTAGGTGTTTTGACGGTATGGTTAACGGCTAAATCTTTAATTTGCGTTGAGGCTTGTGCAACAGGAAGAAAACATGAACCTATGCATAGGCTCATGACTATTTTTTTTAGTTTCATTTTCGATACTCATTCAGTGATTCGTTTATTTTTATGATTCAGGCGATATCCATCGCCATAATTTAAGATACTAAAATTGTGACCTAAGTCTATAAAAAAGAGATAAAGTGCAAATTTATTGATATAAATTGGATGGGTGACTCATTTATAGGATAGATATGTCATGCTAATGAGGGCTATTTAAACAGTCTGGACCCATCTAGAGATGAGTGCAGACAAAAAAATATATTAGAGACCTTGTTGTTTAAGGCGATTTGCATGTTGACGATACATCGAGACTGGATCTGGCGCAAAGACACTTTTTAAACCAAGCACTTGATTGACTTCATCTAGATGATTCCAATTGAGATCATCACGGATGGTTTTACCGAATTTCGCACTACAGCGTGAAACTAGTCCATCATTCTCTTGACCACCGTCAATTAATAGACTGGTAATTTTTAAAGCTGAGTCTAGATCAAGTGGGTTTGTGGCCGTTCCGATACCCGTAAAGGAATAGTTATATATTCCTTGTTCACGATATAAACCTTCAGAGCATGAGTTTTGAGGAACGCCTATAGGATATTTTTGATTAAATATTGCTGATCCTGCTAAGCTCAAACTATTGGCTCCCGCAAGTGAGTCATGAGGGAAGGATGCTGGATCAAGTCCCTGTGCCCAAATAATAGCTTTAGACAGTAGATTGACTACAGCCACAATAGGTGTTTCAAGGATTGGTGCTGTATCACGAATTTTTAATATAAAATCAGACACTGGTGAGCCTTGATGTGGCGCCCCAATCGCTGTCATTGATGCGACTAATTCAGGTCTTACACCTGCGACATATCGAATTGTGGGCCCGCCGTGAGAGTGACCGATTAGATTGACCTTAGGCGATCCAGTGAGTGCAATGACTTCTTCAACTTGATGTAAAAGTTGCTCACCCCGAATTTCTGATGAGTTAAATGGCGATACACGGGAAGCCCATACATTTGCACCGTTACGGGCGAGATCAGGTAAAATTTGATACCAATAATCTACACCGAGTGGATCAGTGCCAATACGGATAAAACCAGACATTCCGTGACTAAATACGATTGGATACTGGGTTTTTGCATAAGTAGTTTGAAATTTTGAAGTCACTTGTTCAGGTGCTGTAGCAGCGTAACTCGTGCCAATTAAACATGCGAAAGAGAGGCATGTCCCCAAAATAAATTTTCTCATCTCTATTCCTTAGATGGATTGAAATACTCGACAATTTCCGTTGTCACAATAAGAGTATAGCGAAGCAAAAGGAAAGAAAAGTGGATTTAAACTTTAGGGAACAATTTTTAAGATAAGCCTCCATAATTTCGTGATGAGCGTATGGAGGCTTGAGAAGATTATAGTCCTTGAAGTTTCAAACGATTTGCGTGTTGTCGATAAACCGATACTGGATCTGCTGCAAAAATGCTAGTCATCCCCATCATTTGATTGACCTCATCTAAATGATTCCAACGGTAATCATCCCGAATCGTTTGTCCGAAGCGAGCACTGCAAACTGGGACTAAACCATCATTTGCACCTTCCTTAGATACAATGAAAGATGCCGCTTGCATTGCATAATCCGATGGATCAAGGGCATTGGTAAACGGTGTATTACCAGTAAATGAATACATACGCATGCCATTGACTTGATATGCACCCTCACCACATTTTGTGGTTGGTACACCCGCAGGGAAACGTTCTGTAAATGCTAATGAGCCTGCTGTAGATAAACTTTTAGCCGAGGCAAGCGAATCATGTGGCAGGCTTTTCGCATTTAATCCTTGTGCCCAAACAATTGCTCCCGAGACAAAATTCATCGCTGTCGCAAGCACAGTATCAAGTCCTGTTCCTTCTGAACGCAAGATAAAGTCTGCCATAGGTGATCCTTTATTCACACCAGCGACAGTGGTCATGGATGCCACATGTTCAGGAATTGTTCCACCAATATAACGTATTGATGGTCCACCTTGACTATGCCCAATTAAGTTCACTTTTTGTGCACCAGTAATGGCTAAAATATCTTCAACTTGTTGAAGCAATTGCTCTCCACGAATTTCGTTGGAGTTGAATGGAGATACTCGTGTAGGCCAGACATTAGCACCATTACGCGCTAGATCTGGCAGGATTTGGTGCCAATAATCTAAACCAAAGCTCTCTGTACCAAGACGGACAAATCCTGTTAGTCCGTGTGCAAATACGATTGGGTATTTAGTTTTTGCGTAGGTATTGTATTTGCCAAGTGTCGAGGTTACAGGTTTCACTTCTAATGCAGAAGCATTAGATAATTGAGTCGTTAAGCAAGCTGCAGACGTAAGTAGGCACGCCATAATTTTGTTGTATTTCATCATCATCCTCAACTTTTTATTATCAAACCCTAATCCTAGAGTTAAATTGATTATAGTGATGTAAATCACATTTTAAATATCGAATAGATGAATGGTAAATTTTTAAGGTTAAAAAAGAGAGGTAGATTTGATCAATGAACTATCTTGATGAAGATTTGAATCTGCTTTCAAATCCAGCCTAATGAATTTGAAAGCAATTAATTAATTAAAGAGCTAGAGATTTAAAGTCCTTGTAATTTAAGGCGGTTGGCGTGCTGTCTATAAACTGCAACTGGGTCAGGAGCAAAAAATCCTTTAATTCCGAACAGCAAGTTCACCTCATCTAAATGATTCCACGGAAAGTCATCACGAATAGTTTTACCAAAATGGGCACTACAAACTGGAACGATGCCATCATTTTTTCCTGCTTTATGAACCGACAAACGGTCAAGTAGAACCATGACAGGGTCACCTAGATCCAAGGCATTCGTAAAAGGCTTGTTTCCTGTCATTGAATATAAATGAATTCCTTTTTCTTGATAAGCACCTTCGCCACAGTGGGTTAATGGTAAACCGAGAGGGAATTTTTGATTAAACAAGGCAGTTCCTTCAACAGATGTACTCACACCAGCGGCCATCGCATCATGTGGGAACGTATCAGCAGGAAGACCTTGCGCCCACATAATGACTTTACCAAAAGTGCTGATGAGAACATTCAGTAGCTCTGATGTTCCTGTTTTATCTGCGATTTTTAATACATCTGACGCGATGATTGTACCTTTGTTGGCACCGGCTACAGTCATCACCGATGCAACATGTTCAGGCATTACACCTGCGGCATAACGAACAGAGTTTGCACCATGACTATGACCAATCAGATTGAGTTTGTCAGCACCAGTAATCGCCATGACTTCTTCAAGTTGTTGAACATATTGTTCACCTCGGACTTCAGAAGAATTGAAAGGAGACATTCTAGCCGCCCATGTGTTTGCACCGTTTCTCGCTAGATCAGGTAAAATTTGATACCAGTAATCCATGCCTAGACTTTCAGTGCCCAAACGTATAAATCCAACCATTCCATGAGCGAATACAATAGGATATTTCGTTTTGGCATAGTCAGATTTGACACTTGAGACTTTGATCTGTTGAGCTTGAGTAGCATAAGTTGTCGTAGATGTTAGACATAGCGCTGTCACCAGCGAGCCTAGAATGTGTTTTATTTTCATTATTATTCCTAGTTTTTAGTGAATCTATGATGTTCTTCCAGATGAACATACAGAAGACCTTAAAAGATGTTATTGAATGCAACAAGATACAAAAAATGCCAATTTAGCTTGCCGAATTAACATATAAAAAGCAAAAAAGAATCAAAAGTTGAAATAATTAAAGGATTTAATCATTAGCAAATGTGTTCAAAAAGCATTATTTAAATTTTGTCGAGAGTCGCTGATGGTCGGAAAAGCTATTCTGATGAATAGCTTTCCATTTGACTGCGCTATTTTGTGCGTCTAGAGTCCTGTCAGTTTCAAACGATTGGCATGCTGGCGATAAAGTGAAATAGGATCTGGGGCAAATAAACCTCTGAGACCGAACATCATATTAGCTAAATCGGTATGATTTAGTTTGTAATCATCACGAATCACACGTCCAATATGCGTGCTACAGCGCCCAACCATGCCATCATTATCTTTATTGCCATACGCTAAAGGCCCGAGCTGCATTAAAATGGTATCGATATCTAAGAGGTTGGTGGTTTGTGCAACACCAGTCCAAGAATAATAAAAGATTCCGTTGTCTATTGGGCTGCCTAAACGAGTACAACTTGACGCGAGAGCTTTTGTTGGAAAACGTTCATTAAATGCAGCAGAGCCTGTTTCAGTTAATGATTTCATCGAAGCATCAAAGCTGATCGGCATATCAGGACGACCTTGTGCATAAGCAATTAATGGGGGAATGATGTAATCCCCTAAAATATTAAATATTGTTCGAGTTGCTTCATTATTTTGAATTTTATCTGCGACCATAGAACCTCTGAAAGTCCCTCCTACACCAGTAACAGAAGCAACATAGTCGGGTTTTACTGCTGCAACATAACGCACAGTCGGTCCGCCGTGCGAATGACCAATCAGATTGACCTTTTTCTGCCCAGTGATCGCAATTACTTCTTCAACCTGAGAAATTAATTGTTCTCCTCGAAATTCAGTCGTATGAGCAGGTGAGAGTTGTGCTGCAAAAACGCGTGCACCATTGCGCGATAGATCAGGTAAGATTTGATACCAATAGTCAATATTGAATGTTTCATTGCCTATGCGAGACCAGCCTAACCAACCGTGTGTCATCACAATAGGATATTTGGTTTTTGCGTAACTACCGATCTTTGTCTCATTTACTTCGAGTAATCCCGGACCTGCGTGGGCAGTTAATGAGCTTGATAAGCATAGCGTTGTGACGAATGCTAACGTCGTAGGTATCAATTTAAGTTTTAAGTTTTTCATCGTTCTTCCCTGTGAATGAATGTGTTCCTTGAAAAGATTAATCGGCAAAAGGAAGTTGACCGCCTTGATCATGAACTTGCTCGAATGTTTCTACCCGAAGTTGCTCTTGCGAATTATTAAAATGTTGGGAACGGAGGCGTTGTACAGCTTCCTGCTTTGCACTAGGGCTCATATTACTTTTGACAATGCTGTCACGTTCAGATAAATATTGATTGACCTTGCTTTTCCAATTTGAGCGCTGTCCATCAAGATTTTCTAGACGTTGTGTTGCTTCAGGACCCACTAAGCTGAGACGCATTTGACGAATTTCTTCTGCACTACCACCACGAGCTTTAATTTCTGCAGTTAATTGACGAAGATCTTCGAGTTGAGAAAGTTGTTTTAAATTTTCTTTCCAATCTTCAGGTAGATCATTGAACAGTTCTTTTAATTTATCGGCTTTTTGTTTTTCCGATAAATTTTTATCTTCCATGACACTCATGCGAGCCAAGGTATAATCATGATATTCATCTTCGATACCAAATAAACCTTCAATTTCATAGTCTGAAAAAAATTGTTTACGCAATGATTTCATCTGATTAAAAATAGCTTTGTAATACTGCGCACTTTCTTTGTCATGGTTTGGTGGTGTTAGGTCACCCATTTTTTCACGATATTGAACATAGCGTGACCATAAATCTGTCAGTTGACCTAGTAATGGTTCTTGATAGCTGCTTTGAGCAAATTTAATAAAATCAGCCTTGATTTGCGGAATCTCTTTTTCGCCGTATTGGGTAATAAAAAACTCAAAACAGTTCTTAGTATTTTCATTCACAATCAAACGGTTGGCGTTATCGGTTTGGATTTGACAATTGATTTGAATATCTTGCTGACTTTTACTTGCAAAGCTAGAACCATTCACGGTTGTACTTTGTTGTAGCGCCATATTTTCTGATTGAATTTCGGCATCTTGTGCTGCTCGTTGTGAGTTTTCAGCAGATTCAGCTGAGTCAGGTTTCAACCATTGAAAGAGAAGGAATAAAACGATCAGACACGCCACAATCAGCAGTGTAATTTTCAATTTAGCTTTTGAATTCATTTCACATCCTATGAAATCATTTAGTTATTATTAATGGTGTAGAATAATTTGCCACAAATGTCACATTTTATGCATAAAAATTTAATCAATATTCGATAAATGGATTTGATAAAATAGCAGTATTTTACTGATCTGAATATTATCTAATGTCTGCTAAATCTCCAAAAATTACTCGACGTCATATAAGTGGTGTATTTCTACTCAACAAACCTTTGGGGATTAGCTCAAATGCAGCATTGCAAAAAGTGCGTTGGCTCTATCGTGCTGAAAAAGGTGGTCATACTGGCGCTTTAGATCCATTAGCATCAGGCTTACTCCCGATTTGCTTAGGTGAAGCGACCAAGTTTTCACACTTTTTACTGGAATCTACTAAACGTTATCAAACGACGATTCAATTGGGAAATAGTACAACTACAGGTGATGTCGAGGGTGAAGTTTTGCTCGAGGCACAACCGATTGAACTTAACGAAGATAAAATTCAAAGCGTGATTCAGCAATTCGTTGGAGACATTCAACAAGTTCCTCCAATGTATTCTGCTTTAAAGAAAGAAGGTCGTCCTTTGTATGAGCTGGCGCGTAAAGGAATTGAAATCGAACGTGAGGCTCGTCCAATTCATATTTTCGCGATTGAACTGATGTCTTTCACTCAAGATTCAATTACTTTGGATGTGACATGCTCAAAAGGAACGTATATCCGAGTATTGGGAGAGGATATTGCTCAAGCTTTAGGAAGTTATGGGCACTTAACATATTTACATCGTATTCAAACTGGACATTTTGGTATTGTGCCAGAGTACACCATTGAATACTTAGAAAGTCTAACTGAACAACAACGTGAAGCATTGTTGTTACCTGCTTATGCGCCTGTGGATCATTTTCCAAAAGTTCAAGTACCAGAAGGTCGTGCAGAATATTTCTGTCGTGGGATGGAAAGTAATATTGATCATCCTGCCGAATCTCAAGTCCTCGTATTTGATGAAAAAAAGTGTTTAGGTTTAGCTGAAATTACTGATAAAAAACGTCTAGTTCCTAAACGTGTATTAAATTTATAAGCGAACTCAATTATGGAATTAGACATCATCCTCAGCCTGATTTTTTTTGCATTTTGCGCAGGCGCGATTGATGCAGCAGTCGGTGGTGGTGGTCTCATTCAGATTCCAGCATTGATGAGTGCTTTTCCTCATATGGCGCCAGCAACATTATTTGGCACCAATAAGCTAGCTGCGGTTGTTGGAACAGCAACATCCGCGTGGACTTTCGCTAAAAAAGTTAAGTTTGAATGGAAGTTATTACTGGTGGTGGCGATATGTGCTGCCATCAGTTCTTTTGCGGGAGCTGCCAGTGTTTCTATGATTCCGAAATCAATCTTGCAGCCCTTTGTCTTGGTGATGCTGATTGTGATGGCAATTTACACATTGTCAAAGAAGGAGTTTGGACAGGTTCAGATTGCACAAACGGTAAACACTAAAATTCTGATCTTGGCTGGAATAGGAAGTTTGGCGATTGGGTTTTATGACGGATTATTCGGTCCGGGAACGGGAAGTTTTTTTATTTTTTATTTTATTCGATATTTACAAGTCGATTTTTTGCATGCAGCAGCTTTGGCCAAGATTGGTAATGTGATGACCAATTTAGCCGCTCTTACATTCTTTATTCCTGCAGGCCACATTTTATTTGCAGTAGGTGCCATGATGGCTGTCGCTAATATGATCGGCTCGATTGTCGGGGTGAAGTTGGCGCTTAAATACGGTAGCGGTTTTATTCGTATTCTGTTTTTAATTCTACTATCTATTTTAATTGTTCGATTAAGTTATCAGATGTTCTTAATGTAAACCATTCTCAACATTAAACTTTTTTATACAAATCGCTTCTTAAACCTATCTCTAAGTTATCGCCTAAGCTCTTATAGTAAGTTGAGTGTTTTGAAGATCATTCAAGTTTTTCTTTTTTCAAATCATATTTATAAGACAGGATAACAAGATGAATATTTTTGAAGCTTTACGTGAAAGTCATGATGTTCAACGTGAACTTGCTGAGAAGCTGGTTCAAACTTCAGGGGACACGCCAGAACGCCGAACATTATTTGAGCAGCTAAAAAATGAATTGTTTGCTCATGCAGTGGCAGAAGATCGATACTTCTATATTCCACTGATGATGACCGATTCAGGTTTGAATATTACGCGTCATGCATTAGCTGAACATCATGAAATGGACGAATTACTTGAGCAACTCACCGAAACTGAATTCAGTAATCCAGGATGGTTAGCCATCGCGAAAAAATTGTCAGAAACCGTGCATCATCATCTTGAAGAAGAAGAGCATGGCTTTTTTCAGCAAGCAGGAAAAATTCTAGAGGATAAACAAAAGGAGAGTTTGGCTAAAAAATATCAAACTGAATATAAGAAATATAAGAAATTAGATAAAGACAGCTTGGTTTAACCCCATGATAAAAAAAGATGGCATGTGCCATCTTTTTTTATGTTTCTATGCCATGTGATTTCATTCTAGCAGCGCGATAAGTAACACCAATTGATGCAATCATAATACAACCCAAAGCAACGGCTTGTAATAAGGTAATGTGTTCATTCAACAGTAACCAACCTGTCAATGCACCTAATGCTGGTGACAAACTTGATAGCGTTCCATAAGACATTTTACTTAAATTCTTTAATGCCAATAAATCCAATGCATAGGGAATAGCAGTAGCCAAAAGCGCAATGACGATGGCTTGTGGCCAATATTCAAATTGAACTAATGCGGATGGATTATAAACCATACTGATCGGCAATAAGGTCAATGCTGAGAGGACGATTGCAATACTGAGAGCATGCATGCCGATATTCTGCCGAACGACTTTCTGTCCAAAATAAATATAGAATGCCCAACAAATGCCTGCACCAATGGCCATAGCAGCCCCAAGATATGAAAAGTTAGTCGCATTGGCATCTTGCCAAGGCACCATCAGTGCTACACCGAAAATTGCCAGGATGACCCAAATGTAATCACTTCGATGTTGGATTGACAGTAAAGCCAACGTGAGTGGGCCTAAGAACTCAAGTCCTACTGCAATCCCTTGTGGTAGTTTTCCTAATGATGCATAAAACAAGACATTCATCAAAGCGACTGAACCACTATAAAAGAGAAGATCTTTCCATTTTAAGTAAGGAAGGCGACGAAGAATTTTCCATGAACGGAACATCAATACAACCATAATTGATGCAAAGCATAGACGTAAAGTGACCACAGTAAATGGATCTAAAACTTCAAAAAGCTGCTTTGCGAAGGATGCACTAATTTGATAGGCGATCATGGATAAGACCATGAACAGCACGGCAGTGAGTTGAGCATTTGGCATTGGGAAAACGAAGCCGAATTAAAAAGAGTGAGACTGCTCAAATTTTAACATTATTATGATGACCACAGTGCTTAAATCCATCATGGAAAATGTAGTTTAAATTAAGTATGAGATCATTCTTGTTTGGCGTGTTGAGTGGTATAGGTGCAGCCAATTGAGGCACAAATGATGGTAAACAATGCTAGCCATTGATTCCATAACAATTGCTCACCCAAAAATACAAACCCAGATAATGCGGCAACAGCTGGTTCAATACTCATCAGGGTACCGAAACTTAATGCTGTTAGATTTCGTAGTGCAATCATTTCTAAAGTAAAGGGTAAAGCACTGGCGAGTATCGCTAAAGTGATGAATAACATTAGATGATTAATTTCAAATACGCTTGCTGGCAAGCCGATACTGAGGGCGATCGGCATGAGAATGATACTTCCAACAAACATGCCTAAACATACGGTGTGATTACCTGAAACTCCCGAAGGCCGCTGACCAGCAATAATATAAAGTGCCCAACATGCGCCAGCTGCCAACGCAAAAAATACACCAAGTAAATCCAAAGGTTGTTTGGCTTTGTCAAAGGGAAATAAAAGGATCAGTCCAATAATGGCCAAACTAACCCAAATAAAATCAAACTTTTGACGCGCATAATATAAGGCCACACTGAGTGGACCAATAAATTCAAATGAAACTGCTAAACCGAGTGGAAGACGATCAATGGCAAGATAGAACAACATATTCATGCCAGCTAATGCGACACCATAACTGACAATGGCTGTCCATTTAATTTGTTTAAATTGAATTTTCCAAACTTGAAAAATAAGCGCCAAAATCACAGCACTAAATGTCAGACGTAGAGCTGACACAGTAATGATCGGGAATTGTTCAAATAAAACTTTTGCTAATGAACCACTACTTTGTAGACTGATCATGGCGATCAATAACAAACCGAGTGCTTGTAACTGCGGGTTTATTTTTAACAAAGACATGGTTTTAAACGTATGGTGGTTAGATTAGAAAGGGATATCTTTCATCTAAGTTGGCGGAGCCTACGTCAACTCAGATGAAACACCATAAAAAAACCACAGCTCGAAAAAGCTGTGGTTTTCCAAACGTATTAGAGATTAGAACAATACGCGAGCGCGGATTGTACCTTCTACGTTATGAAGTGTATCAAGTGCTTCAGCAGAAGCTGTAGCATCAACGTCCATGACTAAATAACCCACATCACCTTTGGTCATAAGAGACTGACCTGAGATGTTAATGCCGTGTTCAGCAAACAGGTTGTTAATTTTAGACAACACGCCTGGAATGTTTTTGTGAATGTGAAGTAAACGGTGTTTACCTTCAGTCAATGGAAGCGCAATTTCAGGGAAGTTAACTGCTGACAATGTCATACCTTTGTCAGAGTAAGCAACGAATTTCTCTGCAACTTCTAGACCGATGTTTGCTTGAGCTTCCATCGTAGAACCACCCACGTGCGGTGTTAAAATCACGTTCGGGATATTACGTAGTGGAGAGATAAACTCTTCACCGTTCGCTTTAGGCTCTTTCGGGAATACGTCAACAGCAGCACCAGCCAAATGACCTGATTTCAGAGCATCAGCTAAATCTTCAATTACTACACATGTACCACGTGCAGCATTGATGAAGATTGAACCTTGTTTCATCTGAGCAAATTGCTCTTTGGTCATGAAATTACGTGTAGAAGGAACATCTGGCACGTGTAGTGATACAACATCAGCATTTGCAAGAAGTTCGCCCATTGAGCCAACTTGGCGAGCATTACCTAAAGGTAATTTTGTTACTGTATCAAAGTAAATCACTTTCATACCCATGCTTTCAGCAAGTACAGAAAGTTGTGAACCAATTGAACCGTAACCCACAATACCTAAAGTTTTACCACGTGTTTCAAATGAACCTACTGCAGATTTGTTCCAACCACCTGCATGTGTATCTGTAGATTTTTCAGGTACACGACGAAGGAGAAGAATAGCTTCAGCTAATACAAGTTCAGCAACAGAACGAGTATTTGAGTATGGTGCGTTGAACACTGGAATACCACGGCTCATCGCAGCATTCAAGTTCACTTGGTTTGTACCAATACAGAAACAACCGACCGCGATCAATTTATTCGCAGCTTCAAAAACTTCTTCAGTTAATTGTGTGCGCGAACGAATACCGATGAAGTGAGCATCTTTAATCGCTTCTTTCAGCGCTTCACCTTCAAGCGCAGTTTTACGATAGTCGATGTTGGTGTATCCAGCAGCATTCAAAGTGTCGATTGCGTTTTGGTGAACGCCTTCTAACAATAGGAAACGAATTTTATCTTTAGGCAAAGAGAGATGTTGGCTCATTACGGCTCCGCTACAAAGGCCAAATTTAGTGGCAGTATGATAGCATACGTGAGCGTGCTATATACATTTCCTTTATGACTTGAGCTATGGATATTTTTGCAAGATATAGTCCTTATCAGACAAACTGCGGTTGAATTAACTGCATCATATCTAAGTAACATTCGCAAAATGTCTGATTTTATCGGGGTTTCATGGGAAAATGCTTTATAATGCACAATCGTGAAATTGACTCATCTAGTCGTGGTGATATTTTCTTCACATTCGCTTAACAAATACGCTTTTAAAATCTTGATTAAAGGTTTGTTTTTTAAGCAATCTACAACTTGTATCTTTCTTGCTAGGTCTGCAAACGATGAATGCTCCAGTTGCTTTAACCCCAGAGTTATTGACTCAATTAACGTCAATTGTTGGTGAAAACCGTATCAAAACTGATGCGGACAGCCTACAAAATTGGGGACGCGATCACACTAAACATTTTGATCCAAACCCATCAGTCATCGTTTTTCCTTCGACGACTGAACAAGTTCAGGCAATTGTGAAACTAGCAAACCAATTTAATGTTGCTGTGACACCATCAGGTGGTCGTACTGGTCTTTCTGCAGGTGCTGTCGCTGCCAACGGTGAAATCGTGGTCAGCATGGATAAGATGAACCAAATTTTGGAATTCTTCCCAGCAGACCGTATGGTACGTGTACAAGCAGGTGTGGTCACTGAACAACTTCAGAACTATGCTGAAGAACAAGGTATGTATTATCCAGTTGATTTCGCTTCAGCTGGTTCATCACAAATCGGCGGTAACATCGGTACTAATGCAGGTGGTATTAAAGTCATTAAATACGGTATGACACGTAACTGGGTACTCGGTCTGACTGTGGTCACTGGTAAAGGTGATGTGCTGCGTTTAAACAAAGGCATGATCAAGAATGCGACAGGTTATGCGTTGCAACACTTATTTATTGGTGGTGAAGGTACTTTAGGTTTAGTGACTGAAGCGGAAATTAAACTTGAGCGTCAACCACAAGATCTGCAAGTGATGGTGCTCGGTGTACCTGACTTTGATGCAGTGATGCCAGTTCTTCACGCGTTCCAAGCGAAAATTGATTTAACTGCGTTCGAGTTCTTCGGTGAACTTGCGATGCAAAAAGTATTGGCAAATGGTCACGTGCAACGTCCATTTGAAACCGAATGCCCATTTTATGTATTGCTTGAGTTTGAAGCGCCATTTGAGCCAATTATGGACAAGGCAATGGAAATCTTTGAGCATTGTATGGAACAAGGTTGGGTACTTGATGGCGTGCTTAGTCAAAGCTTAGACCAAGTAGAAAGCTTATGGCGTCTGCGTGAAGATATTTCTGAGTCAATCGCACCATTTATCCCATACAAAAATGATATTTCAGTGCTCATCACACACGTACCTGCATTCATTAAAGAAATTGATGCAATTGTTGCTGACAATTATCCTGACTTTGAAATCTGCTGGTTTGGTCATATTGGCGATGGTAACTTGCACTTAAATATCTTAAAGCCTGAAAATTTAACCAAAGATGAATTCTTTGCGAAATGTCAGGTGGTGAACAAGTATGTATTTGATACTGTGAAAAAGTATGATGGTTCAATTTCTGCGGAACATGGTGTAGGTATGACGAAGAAGCCATATCTTGAGTACACACGTTCAGCTGAAGAAATTGAATATATGAAAGCGCTCAAACAAGTATTTGATCCAAATGGGATTATGAATCCAGGTAAATTATTTGATTTGTGAAACAAAATCTATCTATAAATAAGGTCTAAAAAACAGCATGCTTGTCATGCTGTTTTTTTATTTCATGAGAAATTTTAATGTTAAAAAGAATAATTTTTCTAAGTGCAATTGCACTTTCACTTAATGGATGTATAGGTCAAAAACAGTCGAATGAGATCAATACTAAAAATCATAATTCTGAAGCTGGTCAAGTAGAAACGTCGAAACAAAATGCCAATTCTGTTCAAAACTCTCCTTTAGATCAAGTGTATCGGAAAATTCAAAGCTTTGAAGATATGAGAACAGTAGATTTACAACAGGAATTCGATACACCTGAATCTGGAAAATCTCATGCAAAAGTAACTGTCACCTATGGTGGACTAGCGGATGACTCTGTTTCTGCACAACGTGAAACTTACCAATTTGAATACATCAATAGTGAGTGGAAAGAAATATCAAAAGATGAAACTTGGAAATGTGGTCGTGGACCAGATACTACAAACTTTCATAATAAATTATGCCCTTAAAAATTTACTTTCGAAATTTTCCATAAAATTGTTACGAGCGTCATTTGAACTGTTTAAATTCAAAAATGTAGCATCAATATGCTGCATTTTTTATTCGTATTTCTCGTTCTATTAATCATTTTTAATGAGCTTTAGAAAAAATAACATACATATCTGTTCTTTTTTGTCACAACAGTTCAGAACATCATATGTAAAAGATCAATGGCGAACTGAGTAAAACAATGATGATGAAAATAATGACCACAGTTGGTCTAGTTAGTATGATGCTCACGGGGTGTGCTACTACGAAAAATGTTATTTCTAAAGTACATGGGAATGACACTCCTTTAGAGCAAGTCTTGAAGCTACATCCTGAATTACGCAATGAGCTTGCGACTGTTGAATTACGTCAGTATTTTAATCGTGCCGAAGCACCGACCGTAGCCGAAGTCAAAGTGACACAAACAGGCTTGATGGATGACTCAATTGCTGCCGAGCGCTTTATCTATAGTTTTAAATTGAACGATGGTAAATGGCAGCAAGTTAATAAGAAAACGGAATACAAATGTGTGCGAGGAAAAAATACAAAATCTTTCCAAACTGCGCTTTGTCCATGACATCAGACCAGAAATTCGGTTTAAAAAGGCATAGTGAGTTATGCCTTTTTTATTGCATGCACTATTGAGTCGAATAAGGATGAGTAGACGAGAAGCGCCACTCACGATAGCAAATATAGCCCATCGCTAAAATGGGAAAAATCATACATAAGAAGCCAAACAACATATAAGTAATCGCACCTAATATTGCACCTGAACTGAAGGATAAAATAGTCGGTAAGATTTTTAGAATATTTTGTTTGGCAACTTGTTTGCGTTCTTCTGATACATGAGGCGCCCCATAAGCAATAGTAAAATCAATGGTTAGTTGAGCAAGATTGCCCGTCATTAAGGTTGAGGTAGCCATTGTAGATAGTAATGTTCGGATAATGGCATTTCGAATTCCCATTGCAGCAATGCCCAATGTTGCGGTAAGTATTGCGCCAAATTCAGCCAAAGTATAAAAGGGGCTGAAATTAAGTCCCGCCAGCATGAAGAGCGTTAACAGTATTGTCTCTGCAATAAAGAACCCCAGTAAGATGTTCGGATACTTGTCTTTCCAACGTTGTTCACACCACGCAGTAATACCAATCGTAACTACGAAAATGCCAATAAAAAGAGCCCACAGTCCTAATCCTCCCAAGATCGTTTCTTTGCCTGCAGTCACGATATAGCCAGTAACATGATTGGTATAAATGCCAAATAATGAAATAAATCCAACGGTATTTAGCCAACCACCGACGAGCGATAGAATCGAAGCTTCATGATGATGTCGCCAGCGATTTTTAATTGGTATGTAGCATTTTGACATAGTTCTAAAAGCTCAAGGTGTACTGAGAGATTACATCGACAAAACAAGTGTTTTATCGAGTCTGCAGATCCTTTGCTTTGTGGAATTAATCCACATGAACATTAAGTAATTAAAAGTTTCATATTGATCAGTGGTGAATGTTCAGATTAGATGATTTCTAACATTTTATATGTTTCAAATTGCATCAAATTTTGATGACAAAAATATTTCAATTGATAAAACACAACTGAAAGCATCATAAAATTAACGTAGAGGGAAATCTAAAACCGCATTAAACTAAAGTCATTCAATAAATAAGATAAAAAATGAAAACACTCGCTTTTATCCATCGTAACGACAGTCATTTTTCAGTTGGAGACTTTAATCCGGTCGTGTCTGTTTTTTCACACTATGAACTCGGAAATACAGTATCCCCATTTTTACTTCTCGATCATATTGGTCCCGGTATATTGAAACCCTCTCAACTGCGTAAAGGTGTTGAAGAGCATCCGCACCGTGGTTTTGAGACAGTCACATTCGTGTATGAAGGTGAGTTAGAGCATTGGGATTCGCAAGGTGGTGGAGGTGTTATTCAGAAAGGTGATGTACAGTGGATGACTGCTGCATCAGGCATTATTCATAAAGAAAAATTTAGTGAGTCATTTTCCCGAGAAGGTGGACGATTTGAAATGATTCAGCTGTGGGTGAATTTGCCAGCAATTGCAAAAAAATCGAATCCGCGTTATCAAAGCTTACTCAAATCTAATATCCCGGTTGTAGAGTTAGCTCATGATGCGGGTACTGCGCGTGTCATTGCTGGAGCCTTTATGCAAGTGAAAGGACCAGCATTAGTCCATAGTCCTTTGCTGGTTTTGGATTTGGATTTAAAAGGAGGTCACACACTCACATTACCAGCAGGACATTTGGATACCACACTGATGTATATGCGCCGTGGTAAAGTTGAATTTGGTACAGATGATGAATTACTGACTGATCAGGGAATGGCGGTGTTTTCAAGTCATGGTGAAAATGTTGAATTCACCACATTGTCTGATAGCAAAATTTTATATCTCATGGGGCAGCCGCTGAACGAGCCTTTAGTCGGGCGTGGTTTTTATGTCATGAATACGCAAGATGAGATTGTTGAAGCGATTGAGGAAATGAAGCATGGTACTTTTTTGAAAAGTCATGCAATTGATGCCAAATGATGTCAATGTTTGGGTGAGAAATTGATTTACGATAAAGGCTAAATTTTCGTTTAATTTTCAGACTTTGTTTCGTAGTTCAGGGTTACAAAAACGCAAAACTTTGTCATGGCATTGTGATGCATTTCACGTAAACTACGCTTCCAAAAAATATTCAAACATGTGAAAAAAACATGCAAAAGGTGAGTAAAGCAACCTTAAGTCGGGCAACAATTATGTTTCCTTTGGCATTGGTGCTCTTCGAATTTTCAGTCTATATCTGTAATGATCTTGTACAACCTGCGATGCTTACGATTACACGTGAGTTTGGTGTAGGCAGTGAGTGGGCGCCATCATCCATGTCTTTCTTTTTATTGGGTGGAGCATCTTTGGCGTGGTTTTTAGGACCGTTATCAGATCGCTTAGGTCGTAAAAAAGTACTCCTTGGAGGTGTTTTCTTTTTTGTAGTCTGCTGTTTGCTCATTTTATTCACCCAGTCTATAGAGCAATTTCTTGCATTTCGTTTTTTACAAGGGATTGGGCTGACCATTATTTCAGCTGTGGGTTATGCTGCCATCCAAGAAATTTTTGAAGAAAGAGATGCGATTAAAGTCATGGCTTTAATGGCGAATATTTCATTGATCGCACCATTGCTTGGTCCTGTGCTCGGCGCATTTATGATAGACCATGTGTCTTGGCATTGGGGTTTCATTGGGATTGCCTTTTTAGCAGCCTTAAGTTGGTTTGGTCTTAAAGCAAAAATGCCTGAGCAGCATTTGAGTATTCCAAAGCAACCATTAAGTTATGTATGGGATGATTTCAAAGCCATTTTTAAAAATAAAAAATTTATGGGCTTGGCTTTGTCAGTACCCATGGTCTCAATTCCACTAATTTTGTGGATCGCTATGTCACCTGTAATTTTGGTCGAACAGCTCGGTCTGACCAATATGCAATATGGCTATGCACAGGTGCCTGTATTGGGTGGTTTAATTATTGGAAATATTGTCCTGATTCGTGTTATTGATCGCTATGCAGTAGGAAAGACCGTGGTAGTTGCATTGCCGTTGATGTTGGTTGGAACGCTTATTGTTTTGGCTGGTGCGATTTGGCAGGATTATTTATTATGGTGCTTAATTATCGGTATGACCTTAATCAGTTTTGGTGAGGGCTGCAGTTTTTCTGTGCTTTATCGTTTTAGTTTAGATGCTTCTGAGGTATCTAAAGGAACTGTTGCTGCCGCAGTAGGCATGATTATGATGATTGCATTCTTTGTTGTGATCGAAATTGTACGCATTATGTATGAATCCTATGGCACGATGGCATATGCATTGGCTTGTTTTATCCTTATTGCACTATGGTTTAGTGCTCCAAGAAAAATTGTTCATCAGATCATGCAAGAAAGAGCCACTTCAGCATAAAAAATCCTCCTTGTGGAGGATTTTTTAATCATTGTATTTGTTCGAGATGTTTGAGTTTACGATCAAAAATAAAAGGGGCAAAGGGTAGAACGGAAGCTATCAGCCCAAGAATAAATACATTGATAGACCACTTTTGCTTCTCGCATACCACAAATAATACGACTAAAAACAGCACAAATAGAACGCCATGTCCCATGCCAATATATTTCACATAAATAGGCTGATCCAACATATATTTCATTGGCATGGCAAAAAAGAGCAGTAGTAGGAATGAAATCCCTTCAAGTAAACCAATAATACGTAAGGACTTAATATTCATTCTCAAACCCCACAAAAGAAGACATCCTATTTTACCTAATCGTTGTTGTAGCAAAGTTAGAATCTATGTGGACTAGATCGCATTGTTTAAGGGAAATATAATTTATAATAATCGTTTTTTATGATAGTAGATTTAAAAATAAGCTAATATGTCAATCATGTCTATAAAGATGGATATGAAGTGATACTCACAACATTTTATAGATCATCAGCGAAATAAAAAAGGACTAAGCTAGAGCTTAATCCTTTGATGAGTCTTGGGTGTAGTTTAGCGTATAACACCACATGCTACACGATCACCCCCACCACCTAGTGGTTTAGGTTGGTCTGAATAATTGTCACCACCTGCATGTACCATGATGGATAGACCTTGAATGTCTGCAAGTGTGAGACGTGGTGCAATCACTTGTGTTTTTGCATTACCTGACGCGTCAACATTTAACACTGGTAAGTCACCTAGATGACCATCGTTTGGCGTACCATGCCCAGGCGCTTGATTTGGATTGTAATGTCCACCAGCGGCAAGCGCAGCACCCATTTTGCCATCTTTTTCAGCAGGTTCACATGAGCCTTTTTCATGGATATGGAACCCGTGATATCCAGGTGATAATTTAGTTAAGTCCGTTGTGATCACAAGACCTTTGTCACTATCTTGGAAGCTAATCGTTCCAATTTGATCATGAACTCCTTGAGCACTCACCGCATTTACAGGAATGGTTTGGATTTTAGTGTTGGATTCTTTGGATGCAGATGTATTTTGCGTTGCTGCACATCCCACAAAGCCTAAACTCAGCAATGCACTGAGCATAGAAATTTTGAATGCTGAAACTTTCGATTGCATTTGCATGCTGTTCTATCCTTGTTCCATGTAAGTGATAACGCATTGAAACAAATTTGGCATTTAGCAACAAGAACGATTTAAGTATTTGATTGTATAGATTTCTTATCAGTAAAAATAAAACACCACTTATGAGAGTGGTGTTTCATTGTCTTGATCGTAGGCCATCGTGGCTTTAGGCACGGGTTCTGGTTCCAGTGTTTCATGTAACCATTCACGCCAAATGGCTAAAAGAATGGCGAGAATTACAGGACCAATAAAGAGTCCAACTAAACCAAAGCTCGCTAAACCACCCAATACACCAAACATGATCAATAAGAACGGAATTTGAGTAGCACCTGAAATGACCAAAGGACGAATGACATTGTCGGCTGTACTCACCACACAAACGCCCCAAGCCATTACGCCAATCGCCTCAACGGTCTGACCTTGTGAAAATAACCACAGTGAAACAGCACCATATGCCACTGGAGGGCCAAAAGGAATCAGCGCCATGATAAAGGTCATAATGGTTAAAAGCATTGGATTTGGAACACCAGCAACGTAATAACTGATTCCTGCCAATATCGACTGTGCAACGGCAGTCAAACCAACACCATATACTACTGCACGCGTTGTTTCAGAGATCGTGTCGATATAATGTTGGATACGTGGACCAATGACTTTCTCCATCGCTTTACTGACCTGTTGAACAATCGTTTGTCCATCACGGTAAAAGAAAAATAGAGAGAGCATGGCAAAACCAAGTTTGACTAAATTTTTGGTAATTTCGCTAATCACGAATTTACCGTAATTTAGATGTCCTTGAATCCATACACTAATATTACTGAAAAGTGCATTTGGGTCGGCATTGATGTCACGTACAATTCGAGAAACTTCTTTACCTACAATGGGTAACTCACGTATCACGTCAGGAACGGTGATATGACCAGAAGCCAGTTGGCGCTGTAAATCAAAGAATAAGTTTCGGCCTTCATGTTGAAGTAAGAAGATAGCAAAGGTGAACGGTAAACCGACAACGAGTGCCAATAAGAACGTCATAACAGACGCACCCAATGTAGGTCGATTACCACACCAAGCGAGAATACGTTTGTATAAAGGCCAAGTCATATAGGCGATAATACAAGCCCATAACACAGGTACGATAAAGTATTTGACAATGTCATATCCCAAATAAAGCAGAATAAAAAACAAGCCAAATAAAAGTACACGCTGTAAAGTTGGATTAAAATCTTGCACTAAAGTCTCTGATCTATATTCTTGATTTTCAAACTTATCTGCCGCACATCTGATTCATTTCGAGTATGCATTTAACATCATATATGAAAATGAAAAAAAAGTGCGATGACAATCTGTATTCTTTATTTAGAACCAATCACTTGGATCATCAATTAAAACATCTAACAAGGGTTGCCATTGTTGTTGTATTGATAAATAAGTTTTTTGATTTTTATCAAAAATGTTGAGACCCTGCATCGCCAATTGACCATAAGCTGTTCTTTCAGAAATCCAAGCAACAGGTTGTTGATCAATCTTGGCAAAGAACTGTTGAATCTCTTTAGCACTCTGACTATTTGGTTTGACACGATTTGCCACCAAATGAACTTGAACTTTACCTTTCCGAATACGTTTAATGTCATGGATGTGTTTTAAGAAGCGACGCGTGCTGTCGATATCAAAAAAAGAAGGTTGCAGAGGTGTGACCACTGCATGACATTCTGCAATTAATTGTTCAGCGTGTTCACCTGTTAATGCGCCTGGAGCATCAATAATCAGATAATCAAGATTCTTCGGTGCATCACCAATCGATTTTTCATGGCGCCAATCTAAACTTTGAATGTGTGTTGCTGATTCTGGGCGCTGTTTTAACCATTGCAATGCAGATTTTTGATTGTCCGCATCCGCCAATGCGACTTTATAACCTTTCTGTGCGAGTGCTGTCGCCAGCGTAATCGCAGAAATTGTTTTTCCACAGCCACCTTTTTGGTTGGCAATCAGTATCGTTTTCATGAGTTTAAAATTATACATGCTTCAAATAAGGTCTAATCTTAGCTTAGCATTAAAATCAGCCAAAACGCGCATACATGACAAAAGTTTAGTTCTTGTTTAAATTGTCCGCATAACAAGTCATAGAGAACGTCAATGTCCATTTGGATGGCAATATTAATAGGCGCCTGTATTGGCGTGGTAATCACCACAATGATGTTGAGCTCAACCCGCAATGGCCGTATCAAAGCAGAATATGAACAATATATTGCAGAGCTTGAACTTGAGCATCAACACGCATTAGCTGCTGCTCAAAAACGCAGTGTAAATACCAGTCGTGCGGTGTTGAAAGGTAAAATGGCTGAACAATTAGCACCGATTATGCCAGAATTTCAATATTTACCCAGTGATGCTAAATTCTTAGGTGATCCTGTCGACTATGTGGTATTTGATGGATATACAGATTTCCGTGATGGTGATGGCGCAGCAGAAGATATTGAAGTTGTATTGATTGATATTAAAAGTGGTGGAGCACGGCTCACCAAAGGTCAGATGGCAATTGCGAATGCAATTGCCGAAGGGCGTGTGCGTTTTGAGACGATCCGTATCGACTTTCAAGACTAGCTTGGATCAATAATCCACTACTTAGAAGTGATCAGTTGGTTTTAGTCGCGCGAGCAAGCATCATGCGACGGCCTACTTTGGGCACTTCTTCTGCTTCGAAATAATCGAGTTCAGAAATCTCAAAGCCAGCATCAAGCAGTGCTTGCTCGATATTTCTGTTCAAATGACAACCATCAGCAATCACTTTCTGTACTGGCGTTAAAAGATCTTGAAGACGCTTTAAACTCTTTTGCTGTTGTGCATCGTAAGCGACATGTTCAACCAAATGCAAAGTGCCACCGATGCGTAATACACGTTTAATTTCATGTAGAACTTGTTGAACATGACTCACACTACACAATGTCCATGTACTGACGACATGTTGAATAGATTGATCTTCAAAAGGTAAATTTTCCGCTTTAGCATGAACATGTTCCACATGGAACGGTGCATCTTGAATACGCTGTTCAGCTAATTTGTATACATCTAAACTCGGTTCAAGCGCATAGAGACTGTCCACAGCTTGATAAAATGGCAGGTTAATTCCTGTACCAAAACCAATTTCTAATACCTCACCTTGAATCGGAAGCAGAAGACGGCGTCTGCTATCCATCATACTTGGTAACTGCATGACTTGATTCAGAATATGAGGGAATACTCGTTGCTGATAAAATTTGTAGATCATTTTTGTTCTTAACATCTTCCATTATTTGATTATTTTACACGTTGAATACACTTTTAACAGTAGACAAAATTGTGACTAAATCACGATAGATTGTTACTGTTCATCAATTTCCTTTTCAGAATGAAGTTCTAAGATAGATCATATAGATTTAGGTTAAATACAATTCAGTCGGATGTTGTCCATAGTAGATGTATGTGCTGCGGTTGGGTTGTTTTTGACACTTAGCAAGAAGGATGGATGTCTGTTGAAAAAGTTAGTTCTCGCATTATGTATCGCCCTTGGTGGTGTTTCGGCTTATAGCTCTGCCAGTGTGAAGTCGAGCGACTTTAATATTGCCAATGGTTTGCCGCCAGCTTCGGCAGATCAAAAAATTTCGGTATTGGAACCTTTTGAAGGGGAATTTCGTATTCTTGGTTCGAAAGAATATACCGATGATCCGCAAGCCCAATTTTCACCCATCGACTATGCAGTGACCCGCGGTATTTTCACAGAACCTGGAATTGCACGACAAATTTCGATTAATCAGTATGACCGCTACTTAAATTGGAAAATGGCAAAACCACCGATTCACCCACGCTTAGCAACACAGTTGGTGAGTAACATGCACATTATCCCGGCTAATCCACAAATTGCGAAAGAAATTAAGAAAGTTCAACGTGGTGATCTGGTGCGCTTAGAAGGGGAATTGGTTCAAATCAATGCCAAAGATTTGGTGTGGAAGTCAGCTTTGGATTGGAATGGTATCGGTGATGGTGCATGCAAATTAATTCGCGTCGAATCAATTGAATGGTTAGAAAAGCGAAATATTTAAATATGATTTGAGATTGATGAGTTTGAAATGATTTTCAGCTCAAAGTTTTGATCATTAGATAAATGAGAGAGTGGGATCATGAGCGTTGGCAAGACATCCTTATGGATAAGTTTATGTATTGGCATACTCGGGAGTAGTCTTGCCGCATGTCAAAATCCAGTCTCTGAAGTGCAAGCGGAGTCCCATCACTATACTGATCAGCAAAATTGTCCTGCACTATTGGTGATGAAAGTGGGTGAAACCTTAGAATTTAATGCAGCAGAAAATCCAAGTACGGGTTATCAATGGCAAATTATGCAACCGCTTCATCTCTTTAAAGTTGAAGAACAATATTTGGCGACTGAAAAATCAAAAGCGATGGTAGGCGTTGGAGGTGAAAAGACAGTGACGCTGACTGCGCTAAAGCCTGGTCAGGAACTCATTGAATTGGCGTATGTGCGACCTTGGGAAGTTGCTCAAGACCGTACTCAAACAGATGCCCCAACATCGTGGCAATGTCGAGTACGTATTTCTTAAGCAGGCAGAACACCGTTTCTAAAATTGTGCTGTACTTTTACTATGTACGCTATTGTTCTTTCGTGACACTAGTATTTTGACTCCAATGTTGGAGTTGGGCTTTCGCAGTATAATAATCACTCATATTTCGAATTGCATCTTTAGGATTTCGAAGCTCATCTTCAGGAGACTGTTCGAGCTCTTGATAGACCTCAATCTGATTTTCCCAGTATTGATAAAATAAGCCTTGAATATATCTACCTTGTTCCGTCTTAAGATCTAATTCTTTCAACATATTGAGGGAGGACTGAATGAGATCTCGTTTACGCTGAAACTCCATATCCGCATTTAAATTGCCATCTGCTTTTAATTGCTGAAGTTCTGCGTCTAGCTCATCACTTAATTGCTCAAAACTTTGCTCATATTGATTCAGCAAAGCAACGTCATGTGCGTCATTTGGAGTGGATTCAAACGATTTGATCGGCTGTGCTTCAATTTGTGTTTTCAATTCAACAGATGGATCAACGGATTCTTTTTGTTCGGTCTGAGGGTTTTGTTCTGTTTTTTGGCATCCAATGAGCATGAAAGGCATACTCAAGCAGAGTGCAAATATCGAAAGTTTAATAGGGTGAAGATTTGCCGTCATGAGAGTCAATCCTCTGTTGGTTTTTTTAATGAATGATCGAGATTAAGTTTAGTTTATCGCGCACGATAGTGATAGGCATAAGTGATATAAGGAAAGGAAACTTCATCATGGGGCATGAGTCCCGTATGTTCAAATACGATCGATTCAAATGCTGTTTTCATTTTTGCTTGGTCTGCCGCTGACATTACCGCAATAAAACTGGTAGATAGGAGTCGTTTGCTGACGACCTGTTCAACACTGCCGACTTGATACTGAGTGAAGGTACTTAAACTTTGGTATTCAAATAATTCTTGCTGCTGAAATACATTTTGCCATTGGTTGCTGTGAAAGCGTGGCGTATCGGACTCAAAAGGTGCGATGTAATCCGCCAATGCTTTGACCCAATCCACTGAGATATCTCGTTGGTTCCAGACTAGACCTAAATGCCCTTGGGGTTTAAGAAGGCGATGCATTTCTTGCAATGTTTGGCGTTCAGCAAACCAATGAAATGACTGTGCGCATAAAATAGCATCAACACTATGCATTAATTGCGCAATTTGATAGCTTGATGCTTGTAGTGTCTTCACCTCAGGATGTACTATTTTCAATTGTTCGAGCATTGCTGGAATCGGTTCAACGGCGATTATGTTCGAGGTGACTTGTTTTAGATAGTGCAGGAATTTTCCTGTCCCTGAACCTAAGTCAATCGCAACTGCATCAGGATGAATATTCAACTCATCTTTCAACCACGTGACGATAGCCTGTGGATAATTTGGTCGGACTTGTTGATAAAGTTCAGCCGCAGAACTAAACCCATTTTCAGCAGCAGGATGAAGTGAATGTGTCATATTTTGCGCTTTTTAATCTGAACAGTATCTATAAAATATGACACCGACAATGTGATGTAAGCAAGTGAACGATTGATTCATTTTGCAAACCAGATGATGAGAACCCTTTTTCGGAATTGCAATGGATAAGCAAATAGTATTTGAAGACGAACACATCAGAGCAATTTATTTAAAAGGAACAACAGAAACATTGGTTCTCTCTTTTGGTGACTTGATCAGTCGTGCCAAAGGCAATGCCATTAATGCTGAAAAATCCTTAGCCAAATATGACTACAATGTCATTGGTATCATGCCAAAACAAAAGTCATGGTTCCCATCACTGAGCATGCACGCT
This sequence comes from Acinetobacter sp. ANC_7635, assembly GCF_056779945.1. Taxonomy (NCBI): domain Bacteria; kingdom Pseudomonadati; phylum Pseudomonadota; class Gammaproteobacteria; order Moraxellales; family Moraxellaceae; genus Acinetobacter; species Acinetobacter sp. ANC_7635. The sequence goes on from NZ_JBWYIS010000004.1 coordinate 107,473, forward strand.
TTAATCGAGCAAATATCACCTTTGTTGAATCAATTTCAGCGTGTCGTGGCTTATGGTGGTTCTATGGGCGGCTACGCAGCGATTAAGTACAGTAAGCTATTGGGCGCAGCACGTGTGGTCTCTATGGTGCCACAATATTCAATTAATCCTGCTGAAATCGAAGACCGCCGTTATACTGATTTTTACGATCCTAAGGTCAATGCTGACATGCAAATTGACGCGACAGATATTGCGTGCGATGCAGAATATATCGTGGTTTATGATCCTTACTTTGATCTGGATCGCGAGCACTATGAAAAGATTAAGCCACTTATTCCTCAACTCAATACACTTCATTTACCTTATACGGGTCATGATGCGGTTGCTGTATTAGCAAATTCTGCGTTATTGCATGATTTTATTGAACATGAATTTGATGCAACTTACTTTTATCGCCAGATTCGAGCAGTTAAAAAGAACAGTAAATTTTACTATCGAAGCGTGATCGCACATCTGCTTGGCACCCACAATGAAGCATTAGGTAATATTTTAAAAACCATCGATCTACAACTAGACAGTAGCTTTTTTGATGCCAGTCTTAAACAGACGATTACCCGTATTTTACTGACCAACAAACGAGTAGATGAACAAGATCTACAAAAGCTCGGTATTTCGATTCATTTGCCGTTTGAAAATAAAACACAACTTCATGACAGCTTTGGCAAAGTGTTGGTCTTTAACGTGATCACCCAAAAACTAGAAAGCTATGAACAACATGTGATTGATATTAATGGTAAATATATTATTCCATTACATGTGGAAAGTACTGGATTGGCCCAGATTGAAATTAAAAAACAGCACTATCTCATTTGTATGAATGATCGCCGTGTCACCAAATTGATCAAAATGGATGATGCGCTCAGTGCGGATATGAGCCCTTTGATTGTGAAAAAGGGCGAAGGTTTCTTTAGCATCAGTTATAAGCATCTCTATATGCACTGCGATGAGTTAGGAAACTGTATTTTTGAATCAGATACTGTTGGTGAAGCAGAAAAATTTTCAGTGGAGTAAGGCTGAATTTTTCATAGTTATTGATCAAAGCGCTTCGGCGCTTTTTTTATCTTTAAGTAAAAAAGATAGAGTGTGTGATAGGTCTCAATCTGTCATAAAAAGTGATATTGTTTAAAATTTACCCGTGTTTATTTTGTAACGAAAGCGACGGAATGACTCTGTTTCGTTGCTAAGATCAGGCAATATATAACGAATTTGAATGATTCAAATGATGATGTATTCATGAATATCAGAATATTCATGCATCTTTCACGTGTCTACTTGAGCACAAAAAAACCCATATAAATGGAATTTAGGTGGGACAAATGAATAAAAAGAAAATTGCAAAAACTGAAACAGGAATGAATCCTCCAAAACAATCGCGTACACATCGTCGTGTTATGCAGGTGATTCAAACCGCTGAAAAACTTTTAGTTAAAATGGGCTTAGAGTCAATTTCAATTCCTGAAATTGCCAATGCTTCAAACATTCCAAGAGCGAGTATTTATCAGTTCTTTCCGACAAAATATGATTTGTTGCATCATATGGCACAGTTGCATTTGCAGAAACTAGTAAGCTTGCTCAAGGACGCTGGTTTAAACGTCATACGCGAACATCCGCACGAAAGTATGGCGGCTTATGGTCGAATGGTGGCTGCAGCTGTGATTGAAACCACTGCCAAGTTTTATAATGAATCTGCTGTGGCACGATTATTAATATTGTCAGGTCCACTGAACCGACAAGTGTATTTACGTCATCAAATGGAACTCAAACAGTTCAGTCAAGATTTAAGAGATGCACTTAAAGCAATTCGGGTAGATGATTATTTACCGCAACAACCTGACAGTATGTTGATCATTATTGAAATGATCTTTACTTGTATGAAACATGGTTATTACACAGAAGATCGGATTTCTGAACGTATTTGTGAAGAGGCGTATCGTTTGGCAACGGCATATTTAAATGCACTAAAAGAAGATCAATTTTCCCTAAAAGCACAGCGTGCAGCAACGACGCAATCTGAGACAAAAAACCAGTCAAATCAACTATTGTTGACTTACAATTAAGCTTACAATCAGTTGAATTATCATGAAAATCTTGCAGTCGAAATGCAGATAAATATTGCTGAGGTTCAACGTGAAAGCTGTTTTTTTGGATCAATTCTCTCTCGATCAGAATGATTTAGATTTTTCGGGGTGGTATCAAGTCTTTGATGAGGTAACATTCTTTGAGCGCACTGATCCAGATCAAGTGCTTGAACGCATTGCGGATGTAGATGTGGTGGTGACCAATAAAGTGGTGATTACGGCAGACATGATGCAAAAACGACCGCAGCTTAAATTAATTTTAATTTCGGCCACAGGCACCAATAATGTCGATTTAATCCAAGCAAAAGCGCAAAACATTGTGGTATGTAACTGTCAGGCATATGGTACTGCCGCTGTAGCTCAACATACCATGATGTTGATGCTCAACTTGGCAACGTCTTTTATTCAATATGATCGTGCAGTTCGTGCGGGTGAATGGAATAAAGCATCACAATTCTGTTTATTAGATTTCCCCATTGCTGAATTGAATGGTAAGACCTTAGGGATTTTGGGCTATGGTGAACTTGGTCAAGCAGTAGCGAAATTGGCTGAAGCCTTTGGTATGAAGGTGATTGTGGCTCATTTACCAGGACGACCTGCAGCCGCTGATCGTGTCAGTTTAGAAAGCTTGCTGCTTCAATCAGACTTTATTAGCTTACATTGTCCATTAACTGAAACAACACGCGACTTAATTGATGCAGAAGCATTCAGTCTAATGAAAGAAAGTGCATATTTAATTAATTGTGCCCGTGGTGGCATTGTGAATGAACAAGCATTGGCGGAAGCACTAATCAATCGGAGAATCGCAGGGGCAGCGACTGATGTATTGAGTATAGAACCGCCTCAGCAAGGCAATGTGTTATTGAATTCGGATATCCCTAATCTCATTATTACACCACACAGTGCATGGGGAAGCGTTGAAGCACGTCAACGCATTGTGCAACAAGTACAGGAAAACGCAGCTGCATTTAAAGCGGGTCAACCGATCCGTCACGTCAACTGAAGTTAAGCAATAAAAAAGGTGCTTCTCACAGCACCTTTTTTATTGAAGAGATATAAATAAACTCAACCTAATAAATAAACTCCACTTAGGTTTGAATAAAACGACAGGGTTTAACGTGGGACACCTGCATCACTGTCATCTACAGCTGGACTAGAGGTGGTAGCTCCACTATTAGGTAAAGCAACACTTTGACGCTGAATGGTCGGTTCTGCTTCAGGTGCTTGATTTTGACTTGCTAGCGTGGTGTTGGCTGATTGCGCAGTTTCAAGGTTGACTGAATTTTCTTGAACGGGTAAAGCGACCGATGCAGTAGTTGGAGCCGGGGAGGCTGTGACAGCAGGTGCTGTCGTTGGGTTGGGTTGACTCAAACTGCCTCTTTCGATGGGAACACCACCTGCACCGACGAGGTTCTGTTTAGCATGCTGCACAGATTTAACAGTTGTATCCACGCCTTGACGAGCACCGTCACGTAATGCAATCGCTTTTTCATTGGTGAATTCTTTGGTGTTTTGCCAAGCTGAATCGACGGATGGTTTGATTTTAGCAATACCACGCTTGGTCGCATCATCAACGGTGTTGGCTGTATTTTGCAAAGTCTCTTGTGCTTTGACTGCAAGTACTTTGGCTAAATTTGGATTGTCACCGTAAGCAGGATTGTTGCCTGTTAAAGTAGAGTCTTGAGCAAATGTAGTTGCTGAGCATAGCGTAATGCAACTTACCAGCATCGTTTTCATTATGTTCATGAAGGATCCTCTTCTCAGTTCTGTATGGGTGGCGCTGTGACTCAATCGCCTCATCTGTACAAAACGTTTGAATTTTTTATCAGTTTCCAAGCAAACTACATGAGCGATGGGGCTGTTTCAATGTTGAAATGTATCTGTAACGTTGTGCCTCGGCAGTTTTAATGATTAACGCTACAATTTTTATTCATCTTGCATCGCTTAAAGGCTTTTAGGATACAACACTACATTGTGTGCATTCGATCGTGGACAGTAAAATTAAAAGTAAAGTTTATCCTCCGATTCTAAGACAAGTGTTGATCAAACCAATATATTCAACATAAAAAAAGTCTGAGCATGGATTCATGCTCAGACGCTGTTTATAAGAAATCTAAAAATTAATGCTTCAGATATTGAGTCGGGACTTTTGGTAAAACCACGCTTGATGGGTATTGTGAATTCGAATAGATCGAAATCGATCCCAAAAGCGATGAAGTTAAACTTGGTAATGGGGCAACGCCTTTCCATACATCACTGGAAACCACCGAAATTTGAATACGATGTCCTTTAGGAATAAGCGCAGCAGTTGCTGGAATCTCAACATTGACCAAGACTGGCTTGTTTTTGTCTAAAGGTTGAATATCCGATGCTTTAAATGTATGCCAAGGTTGAATCATTTGTCCTTTGATATAACGAGAACGTGATTCGTCAACTTTACGCATGGACGCTGTGATAATACCCGTGCTTAATGTTTTAGCATTGCCCGTTCTTGGGTCCACATCGGATACACGTACGACTAAACCACTGTCTTTAGAGCTGGATGAAATCCACAAGTCAGCTTGTATCGGCCCATTTAAATAATAGTCTTCAGTTAATGGTACTGAGTTAAAGACCGAAGCAGGAATATTCGCCAAGTTGCTATTTTCTAGACATGGGAACGGTAGGATAGACGTTGCACCAATGAGAACTTGTTCAACGGTACTTGAGCATAAACCGAAAGTTGGCGCTTGTAATAAGTAATTTTCACCAGAGCTTGACGTTGGTCGATCTTTTGCAAGATTTCCACGTGTATTTAAGAATAAACGATCAGGTTCTAATGCTACATGCGGCCAATCCGTACTGACGACATAATCTTCATAACCGTGCACCCATTGTGTGACATTAGGTAGAGTTTCAGCGCCAGTGTTGATGCCTTTTAAATATTGATCAAACCATTGAAGTTGCATTTTGTCTAAACGCGGTACATTACCTTTAGGCAAACTTGGGAAAAGTTGTGCGGCTTGAATGTGTGCCCAAGGGCCAATAAAGGTTTTTACTGTGGTATGACCTTTTAATGCTTCATGCCAAAGCGGTTCACTGCGTTGGAACAAATCACGTGTTCCCCCGACAATAAAAGTCGGAACTTTAATATTATTGGCTTGTTCTAACAGCGATCTTTCTTGCCAAAAGTCATTATCAAAGGCATCAGCTTTGCCTTTTAGAGCATTGGCAAAAAGCGGTATTTGGAATTCTGTACTGTTAATAATTTTATCGAGTGCGGTCAGTTTTCCAGTAATCGGATCTTGCACCAAGGTATCAATCGGTAAAGTACCCAACAGTGTAATTAAACTCATCCAAAGTGGAATGAAGTTAGTATTTAGCTGCCCGCCATTGAAAAGAATATCGCGGTACGCATCACCCATAGGTACGATTGGGAACGCTGCCTTGATTGCTGGATGTTGTGTCGCTGCACCCAGCATCGCCGTGATTCCTAAATAAGAAACGCCATATAAGCCGACATTTCCATCAGAGAAGCTTTGTTTACTTGACCAGTCAATAATTTCATAAGCATCTTGTTGTTCGACTTTACCAAAAGCTTCCCACTTACCTGTAGAGTTGCCTGTTCCACGAACATCTGCAACGACTGTTGCGTAGCCACGTTTCACCATTTCCGGGTCTGCACCACCTGCTATTGCTGAAACCTTACCTGCAACCCCTGCGCTATAGGCCGTTTGAATAACAATCACAGGGAATTTTGCATTGATAGGACGACCTGACTCATCCGCAGGGAGCGTGACATAAGTGGCGATTCGCGTTCCATCACGCATGGTAATCCACTGTGCTGGCAAGGTCACCGACTTGGGATATTCAGCAGGTCGATCATACAATTGCCATTGAGCATTGGCATTGGAAAGTAATGGGACTTGAGGTTGACTCGGAGATTGTCTAGTTCCGAGTCGGGTGTTTTTTAATGCAACGGGAGTACCTGGGAGCGTGACATCTGGGGAGGTCACGGGGTCGGGTTGAGGACTTAAATAGCTTAAGTCTGGTGTCACATTTGGTGTTGGATTAATTGTTTTATTTGCTATGCCGATGGTGGTCGCAAGTATCGTGACACCGATCCCAACAGCAGCATAGAAAGAATTTAGCAATTTCATTACATAATTCCTTTTTGTTTTTCATTTTTGTAGTCGTGCTTGAGTGAAGAATGAAATATGCATAAAGCCAAATCGTTCCATTCATTTTATTGTTATGTCTCCTAATCTGATCAAAAAAGATAATTCAGATTAGGCTTCAATGTTGTATCACTGTTTAGTTTAACTAACAAGTTTAGGGCTTGCTATTTGTCGGGTTGGCAATGATGTTTTAATTAAGTATTTTATTTTTAATATAAAAAAATATTGATTGGGTCAGTTTAAAAAATACAACTGTATATAAATTAATCATAATTTAGAAGATATTTCTTCTATCTGATTTCTAAAGAAAATTATAAATTGTGAGCATTTATGCCAATCAGGAGCTTTTATTGAAACTGTAGAAACTCAGCGCTATGTGAGACTTTCACCTTTATGAAAAAATCGTGATTAATCAAATTTTTTTACTTTGATATCTGAAGCAAAACTGATTTAGGCAAAATATGCGTAGCTTTAAATCAAAGTCATTCCTCTAATAGATGATTTATATTTTTCTTAATCAGAGCACCAAGTTGAGGATCAAATCCATCTACCAAGAATCGGCTAATTAATCCTTCTATTAGTGTGTAAATTAATTCGGATAAGTCTTGTCGGCCCATATTCAAGCAATGTGTTGATATTAATTCTTTTATCCATTGCTTATGATTTTGAGCAACTGAGATTATAGATTTATCATCTTGGTTCGATTCAGCAACAGCTCTAACGAATAAGCATCCTTTAAAGGAGTCTTGTTGAAACCACTGCATATGCCAATCAAAAATTTTGTTTATTGCAGCAAGACCTTCTGATTTGCCGATATATTGAAACAAACTCGCTTTAAATTTTTCATCACGAGCTTTGAGAACGGATTCAACCAACTGCATCTTATTTTTGTAGTACGTGTACATCGTGGTTTTCGAACACCCTGATTGATCTCGAATTAAGTCTACACCAACGCCAACAAAGCTATTTTGGTTAAATAGTTTTTCTGCTGTATCAAGAATTTTTAATGCTGATTTTGACATCCTTGCAATCCTGAAAATAAAAATAGTACAGATCTGTACTATTTTTATTTTATCTGTATTATGCTTTTAAAACAATATTAAAAAGGCGATATCAGTATGCTTTCAATTTTTGAAGGAAAAGAAAAACTTACTGCTTTTCCTAAACCGCACGAAATGATTCGGAGCTTTATTGGAGGAACAATTAGTATTTTTTTGCTACTTTTGTTGAGTAAATTAACGGGAAATATTTATATCATGGCGCCTTTTGGCGCAACTTGTGTAATTCTTTATGCAGTATCACAGTCGCCATTAGCTCAACCTAGAAATGTGATTTTCGGTCATTTTATTTCTGCTTTTATCGGTCTATTTTTTCTTAAGTTCTTTCCTGATTCGATTTTGACTGTAGCTTTATCAGTCGGTTGTGCGATTGCCTTAATGCAATTTTTTAGATGTGTGCATCCTCCAGCAGGAGCAAATCCATTGGTCATTTTATTGACAGCAGATTCAATCAGCTATGGATGGAATTTCCTCATTTTTCCTGTGCTTTTAGGATCTGTGGCTTTAGTATTGATTGCGATGATTGTGAATAATATTAAACCTAATCATAAATGGCCACTTTACGGTTTAGGTATAATCAAATCCAAGTCATAATTGAAATTTGTATCATTCGATTTTTTTAATCTTATGTGAAACTACCTGAGATAGCCTTTCACTCAAACCTATCTTTTGTGAGACTTGGCACTGGTCGAGTCACTTTATACTCCCCACTTATAAAAAAAGCACAGTTGGTTTTAGCCAATTGTGCTGTCGTAGTTTATGAATGATCAGATGAATGGTTTTTAGCTTCTTAGAAATGTTCACACTGTTGAAGATTTTTCGCTTTAAAGTGGTTTTTGAGCGCGTTGAAATTGGCTTTTTTAGTTGAATCTTGAATATCAAATACGGTCTGTTTGTTTTCGACATCTGCATCTAAATTTGAATGTGCTGAAATCAGTTTTTCCCCTTGGAAGAACCAGTATTCAGTAGCTTTGCCTGTCTCAAAGTTGCCTGTAAATTCAATGAGGCAGTTGTCTTTTTGTTTAATGAGGCGAGCAATATTGTGTTGAGTTTCAGGTTCAACAGCAATGTTTTTGTGTTGTTCTAGAATGCGAGGGGTATTGAGGTTGGATGGTGTAGTTGTACAAGCGCTAACAAAAAAAGCAGTAAGAGAGATTAGTATTGATCTTTGGATTTCCATAAACTTCTTTCTTGATGAGTGTTGTTAGAGTGAGTATAGGAAATAGAATAAAAATTAACTATAGTCAAAGGGTATAGATAAAAAATACATTAGCAGTTTGTTAATTTTCATGTTTGTTGAATATCTTAGCTTGCATGTCTGTTATAAATTTAACCCAATTTTGTATATCTTTACTATCTAATGTTGTATTGTGGCTAGAGTGAGCTAGCGAGTTTCGAATTCGAATAAGATAGATGAGTTCTTTCGTGTAAGGGTCTGGGATAAGTTGTAGATTAATTAATTGATTAATGATTTTTGCTAAAGACATTTTGCTAGAAGGTGTGCCTGTATACTTAGAGTGAAAATCCCGTATTTGATTTTCAAACTCAGAAAATTTAATAAAAAACTCTCCGAGAGAAGATTGAAGAGTAGTGTGAGGGATAGTAGATTTTATCTCACCAAATACGTTGGAATCAGATCCTGTAGTATTAACAGTTTGTGAAGTTGCTGGAACATGTTTTGATATGTTTTTTTTCTGGCTAGTATGTGATGGTATCTCAGAAATTAAATCATTTAAGTTATTTTTACTATCTTCAAAAACTTCTTCATTATTCTTTTGTACAGACTCTGGTAAAAATGATCTATGTATAAACTTTAATAAGGCATAGGCAAAGAGAACTAAAGAACTAAAGCTCATAGACATAAAAAAATCTTGAAAAGCAGGATATTTAAAGCTACTAATCACTAGTAAGCTTGATCCTACTGAAAAAACTCCTATGAATAATGTTAATGTTAAATCTATGAAAGCATAATTCTTTGTTCTTGAAATGGCTTCTTCTAGTGTTGGATCACGTTCTTGCTTTTGATTTAATTCTGTATTCAAAAAACTATATGAAACGAGGCTTAATGCAACTAATGCAGATACAACTTGTGCAGAGGTAGCATGCAAATAAAGTATAGAGTCTTCAGTTAGAAATACAGGATAGTAGTTACAAATTGCAATAATTGAACTAGGTATAACGCATATTGCAGAATATGTAAAAATTTGATTTTTTAAGGATGAATTCATCTAATTTTAGTGGTAAAAAAACCGCTATCAAGATAGCGGTTTTTTAAATCAATTACAATCTGTAACGATTAATGCTGTAACACCGAAATATCAGCCACTTTCGTAAACAAATCACGAAGCTGTGCAAGCATACGCAAACGGTTCGCTTTTAATTCAGCATCATCAGCCATCACCATTACGCCTTCAAAGAACGCATCGACTGGTGTACGAAGTGCAGCAAGTGCAGACAACGCAGCAGTGTAGTCTTTCGCAGCAAATAATGGCTCAACCATAGGCGTGATTTTCGCAAGTTCAGCGAACAATGCTTTCTCAGCATCTTCAACCAAGTTTGCTTCAACCACAGCGCCTTCAGGTGCAGCTTCTTTCGCAAGAATGTTTGCAACACGCTTATTCGCAGCAGCAAGCGCAGCCGCTTCAGGTAATGCACGGAAATGATTGACCGCATTTACACGCTTATCAAAATCAAGTGGTGATTTTGGTGACAACGCTTGAACCGCTTGAATCACATCAACCGCAACGCCTTGGTCTTCGTATTTCGCACGGTAACGACCTTCAAGGAATGCAACAGCATCGTTTAAAGTCTTATTGTGATCTTTCAATACATCGCCATACGCAGCAAGTGCAAGTTTGATCAGGTCTTCAATTGATACATCAAGCTCATTTTCAGTCACTAGACGTAAAATACCAATCGCAGAACGACGCAGCGCAAACGGATCTTTAGAACCTGTCGGTGCTTGACCAATACCAAAAATACCTGTGAGCGTATCTAAACGGTCAGCAAGGGCAATCGTTGTACCTGTCTTAGTCTTAGGTAAAACATCACCAGCAAACTTCGGTAAGTATTGCTCACCTAAAGACTCAGCAACTTCATCATTTTCGCCTTCAAGACGTGCGTAGTAAGTGCCTGCAATCCCTTGAAGTTCTGGGAATTCACCCACAAGCTCAGAGGTTAAGTCACATTTTGCAAGAAGCGCAGCTTTTTCAGCGTCTTGAGGGTTTGCACCTGTAATTGGCGCTAAAGCAACAGCGAGTTTTGCAATACGTGTCGATTTGTCCCAAAGCGTACCCAATTCTGCTTGGAAGACCATATTTGCTAATTTCTCTTTACGAGAAGCAAGCGGTTGTTTTTGGTCTTGTAAGAAGAAGAATTCAGCATCCGACAAACGTGGACGAACCACTTTCTCGTTACCTTCAATAATTTGTGTCGGGTCTTTAGACTCAATATTTGACACAGTAATGAAGTATGGTTGAAGCTTATTGTCAGCATTCACTAAGCAGAAGTATTTTTGGTTGTCCTGCATGGTCGTGATCAATGCTTCTTGAGGAACCGCAAGGAAGCGTTCTTCAAAGCTTGCACGAAGTGCAACAGGCCATTCAACCAATGCTGTTACTTCGTCACGTAGATCCGCAGGCACAATCGCAATCGCATTTACTTCATCAGCTAAAGCTTTGACTTGACCGTCAATGATTGCTTGACGCTCTTCAAAGTTTGCCACAACGTAAGCCGCTTTTAACTTCGCTAAGTATTCATCAGCATGCGTTAAAGTAATTGCTTCAGGTGCATGGAAACGATGACCGAAAGTTACGTTACCTGCTTTGTGATCTTGAATTGTTGCATCAACAACGTCGTTGTCTTTAAGCAATACCACCCATTTTACTGGACGTACAAATTCGGTACGGCTTGCCGCTGAACGCATACGTTTCGCAATTGGAAGATTGTCCAATGCATTTTGTAAAATTTGGGGAAGTAAAGCATCAAGGCTTTGACCTTTGACATCTTTTAAGTAGCAAACTTTTTCGACTTTACCCGCTTGAAAAGTCGAGATTTGATCAACCGTGATGCCTTGACCACGCATAAAGCCTTCAAGCGCTTTAGTTGGGTTACCTTCAGCATCAAACGCTGCTTGTTTCGCAGGGCCATCAAAACGTTTTTGCGTGTCCGCTTGCGCACCATCAACGTTTACGATTTTAAGGGCAAGACGACGTGGTGCTGCATAGGCTTCGATCGAGTCGAATGCAAGACCTGCATCTTTTAAGCCTTTTACAGTTTCAGCTTGCAGTGCATCACGTAATTTTTTTAAGCTTTTTGGTGGAAGTTCTTCACAACCTAATTCGAACAAAACGGTATGTTTAGACATTATTTGCTCTCCTCAGATTTTGCTTCTGCTTCAACTTGTGCCTTTAACTGTGCCAATACTTCATCACGTAATGCTGGTTCTGCCATTGGGAAACCAAGTTCAGCACGTGCAGCCACATAAGCATTTGCAATTGAACGCGCCAATGTACGTACACGTAAAATATAACGCTGACGTTCAGTCACAGAAATCGCACCACGCGCATCAAGCAAGTTAAAGCTATGAGAGGCTTTAACCACTTGCTCATACGCAGGAAGTGGAAGTTTTGCTTCGATTAAACGTGTTGCTTCAGTTTCATAGAAGTCAAAGAGTTCAAACAGTTTATCAACAGGTGCGTATTCAAAATTATAAGTGGATTGTTCAACTTCATTTTGATGGAATACATCACCATAAGTCACTGTACCAAACTGACCTTTAGTCCAAACCAAATCGTAAACTGAGTCTACACCTTGCAAGTACATTGCAAGACGCTCTAAACCGTAAGTGATTTCTCCAGTAACAGGGTAGCACTCAACACCACCGACTTGTTGGAAGTAAGTGAACTGAGTCACTTCCATGCCGTTTAACCATACTTCCCAACCTAAGCCCCACGCGCCAAGCGTTGGAGATTCCCAGTTGTCTTCTACGAAACGAATGTCGTGTACCAAGGGATCAATTCCGATCGCTTTAAGCGAGTCAAGATACAACTGTTGGATGTTGTCTGGGTTTGGCTTAAGTACCACTTGGAATTGGTAGTAATGTTGCAAACGGTTTGGGTTTTCACCATAACGACCGTCTTTTGGACGACGCGAAGGTTGAACGTATGCAGCGTTCCAAGTTTCAGGCCCTAATGCGCGTAGGAAAGTTGCAGTGTGGAATGTACCTGCACCCATTTCCATGTCGTAAGGCTGTAACACGACGCAGCCTTGCTCCGCCCAGTAGTTTTGTAAGGCAAGAATTAAGCCTTGGAAGGTATCAATATGCGATATGGCGCGACTCATGGTCATCCACTTAAAATTAGAAAAAAAATTGGCTCTAAGTATAAGGATTTTACAGAGGAGTGGCAAAGGGTATGAACTAATGAATAAACTATATAACTTCAGGTGTTTCGAGTGCTTCATTAAATATTGATTTATACCAAATGCAGAAATCATTACTTTTAAGTAAAGGATTCATGTATTCATTTTGAAAAACATAACTTTTATAATTTTTTACAATAGCTAATACATTTGATTCATTTAAGAAATTTACTAATTTTTTAAAATCTTTTAACTCGATAAAACATTCTACTGAATACATAATATGTTCTACCTCATCCCAACTATTCTTAAAGTTTTCGATTGCTTCATTTAATAGGATTATTTTTTTATTTTGATCAGTGATTAATTTTGCCAATTGTAATTGACAATAACCTAAAAAATGAAAATTCCCACCATATTGAGGGTCATTTTGGGTTCCTAATCTATAAGTGTTGATGGCTTTGTTGTAGCAGTTGATTCGATCTTGAATATTTTGTTTATCAAAATTCTTGTAGTCATAATATGCACTTGCCCACCAATAGAAAAATTCACCAGATAGGCTGTCTTTTAAGACTGGATAAAGCTCTTCACAAATTGCAATTAACCTTTCTTTTGAATAGTTTGGGTCATCTGAAAAAAAATGAAATTCATCATTGCCAATATAGTCAGTAACTATTTCTGCTAGCTTAAATTTGTTGATTACAGCATCATTTTTTAAGATAGAAATATAATTTTTTACTTTAGATAGTAATTGATGACCTTTAGATTTAGATGTGTTGAAATCAATTTCTTTCGTATAAAGTTCAAGCTCAGTATAAGGTTGTTCAATAAAATCTAAACTGCAATTCAATAGTTCTGCGATTTCCATAAATGTTTCATCAGCATCGCAACCATAAATTACTTTACATTCTTCATCATTTTCTAAGAAATGATGACTTTCTTTTTGTAATACTTGATTATTATATTCTAACCAATACATCCAATTGTTATATGGGCGCAGTTCATTCAAGGCATCCATTAGAGGGTCATTTTCGCCACTATAGCCCGCTATAACCCAAGTTTTAGAACAACCTGTAGAACGAACGATTTGAGTTAGAGTTTCTTTGTGAGCTTCAAGTTGATCAGTTGTATTCCTTTGTACAAAACCAACATGCTGTCCATTTAAATACACAATACTAGGATCATGTAAGAGTTCTGCGTTTACTTTACCCATTGCACCTAGATCATAGATAGCAGGGAAAGGGTACATCCCCACCATATAGCAAGCATGAATCAATAACGGATCAAAATTAACGGTAAGAATGCGACTGAAATAACCTTGTTTTAATAGTTCAGCAATTGCAATGTGTGCAAAATTAAGTTTAGCTTTTTCAATTCCTTTATCTTTGTTACCTTCAATAAACCATTTAAACAACTCTTTGCGTTTAACATTCGACAACTTTGTCATAATGTCATTGTATTGGAGTTGGCTTAAATCTTCTTGAGCGAGTTGTTGTTCTTCATCCGTAAAATAATTTGGGAAATTCTCAATCGCAATTTTCATAAGCTTTTGAGCAGGGGGAATGCCTGCTGAAACAGAAATACCTGCTCCTACAAGAAGAATGGCTCCACCATCATCTTTAGCATCTTTTAAAGATGCTGCTAAGTGTTTTAAAAGTTCTTCGCGATGCGTTGTTGTAATCGACATGACTTAATTTCTTAGAAAAATTTTAAAGTAGTAAAATGGCATTATTTCATAAAATTCAATTATTGATTCAAATAATAAGACCTTTTAGAACCATTATTCTAATCAAACTATTTAGATCTTCATCTCATTGGAATCGCAATTTACAACTTTAAATTTAAATCACATCTTTGAATCTCTGTATCATTATGTTATAAATGTTATGTTATAACATTTCAAATGTAATGTATTGTCATAATAAGAGATGATCTCCATGAAAAACCAATTACCAAAGATCAGCATTTTGCTTTCAGCTATTTTACTGACAGCATGTGGTGGTAGCGATAACAACAAATCAAATCAGAATAATCCGCCTGAAAAACCAACAACAGTGGTGAATCAAGAGGGGAGACTTTTGATCATCAATGATCAAGTCGATCGACCAGAATTGAGTTTATTCGATTTAGAACAACAAAAAGTCATCGATGTTAAACAACTGAAGACGATGCCATTTGCATTACATAGCAGTCCAAGAGCACGTTATGGCATCTTGATGGATCGAGTTGGTGGCACTGTTAATTTTTATGACAGCGGTTTAAGTGATAAGGGAACTGCTTCACCTCAGTTATTGAACTTCCAACTCAATGGTGCTGCACCTACGCATTATCGGAATTTTAATGGTCAGGCTGCTATTTTTTATGATGGTAGCGAGACTGAAACATCAAAATTTGATGTATTCACAGATGCAGGAATTGCTTCAAAAAATGTGGCATCGCAAAAGCTTCCGTTTAAACATCATGGCGTAGCTGAACCGTTGGGTGAGTATGTATTGAGTTCATATTCAGGATCAGGCGAAACATTAGCAAGTGTGGTGAGAAATTACGAACTGCATGGTGATCACTTCCATGGTCAAAATAATTTAGAAAATACGTGTCCAGGTTTGCACGGAGCCTCATCGGTTAAAGGTTATAGTGCATTTGGCTGTGAAGACGGCGTGTTACTTGTCGAGCATGGTGTTGCAGGTCTTTTTAAAGACTCGAAGATTAAGTTGGATGTTCGTATTGGTACAGTCGTCGGCCAAGCCAATGCGCAAGAGCTAGTTGGATTGGCATCCGCTACACCTGATTTATTCATTATCAATGGTGCAAATAAGCTAGTTCAACAAATTCCATGGACTGAGAAAGATACCAATGTGAAACGTCTTCAGCAGATGTATAGCCAATCTGGCGATTATTTCGTGATACTCGATTCATTGGGGCAATTGGTGATTTTAGATACTGAGTCTTGGACAGTGAAACATCGTATTCAAGTGATTGAGCAAGGTTCAGAAGCGATAGAGAAGGCAGCGCTGATTGCGCATGGTCAGCAAGATCGTGTTTTCATCAATAATGTGGTGACGAAACAGATTCATGAGATTGATTTGAAATCTGCCAAGATTGAACGCAGTATCAAGCTAGATGCCGTACCACAAAAATTCATTTGGTTGGGTGTTACAAAATAAATAAAAGACTGGCTTTGAATCGACAAGAAAAAAGCACGATACCGTGCTTTTTTCTTTTTTGAACATTTATTTAGATCAGATAAAGAACCAATAGATAAATAGTGAAACAATGAAAATACACATAATATTCAGGACGAATCCGACTTTCATCATTTCAGACTGTTGAATATGTCCAGTACCAAATACGATGGCATTTGGTGGTGTCGCAACAGGAAGCATAAATGCACAAGAAGCACCAATGCCGATCACAATAACTAAAATTTCCTTGGGCATGCCCATTTGATCTGCAATCGCTGCAAAGACTGGTACTAACAGTGCAGCAGATGCAGTGTTACTGGTGAATTCTGTTAAAAAGACAATAAATGCTGCTACAACAAAAATAATCATCAATGGTGAGGTATCACCAAACACATTTGCAAGCGTTTGACCAAGTACCAATGAACTGCCTGAATCTTTTAAAATTGCACTGAGGGTTAAACCACCGCCAAATAAAAATAAAACGCCCCAATCTGTATTTTCAGCAACTTGTTTCCATGTTGCAGTACCGATAATCACGACCAAGCATGCTGCCAGAACAGCAATCCAAGTATCAGGTTGTGAAATACCAAAGTTCTCGGTCAGCTTTTTGCTGAAGATCCAAGCAATAGCCGTACAGACAAACAATACCATTGTTGCAATTCGAGTACCCGTCCAAGGAATATCCTCAGTCACAAATTGCACTTTATGATTGAGCTTAGGTCTAAGTACCAGATAAAGACTCAAGAGCATGGCAGGTAAAATGAGCAGCATCATCGGTAAACCGATTTTCATCCAATCTGCAAAATCATAGTCTAAAGCCTTAGCCGCAATTGCATTTGGTGGAGAGCCGACCATGGTCCCTAAGCCACCAATACTTGCAGAATAGGCAATACCTAACAGGATAAAAACAAATGTTTTTCGATCTCGGCTGACATCTAAATGTGAAAGTAAACCAAGGGCAAGTGGAAGCATCATTGCTGCAGTCGCCGTATTTGAAATCCACATAGATAAAAGTGCTGTTACAGCAAAAATCGCCATTACAGAGATGCCGAGATGACCACCAGACATAGAGATGATCCACATCGCAATTTTTTTATCCAGCTTTTGAATATGCAACGCGGTCGCTAATGCGAAGCCACCAAAAAATAAAAAAATCACAGGATCTGCAAATGTAGCTAATGCCGCTTGTGTTGTGATTGGTACAAGCTCATCGCCTTTTGCCATTGGCATCGCGAGGAGAACCGCGAGTACAGGTACCAATAGGGCGGTAACCGTGATATGGATAGCCTCAGTCAGCCATAAAATGCCGATAAAGCAAAGTAATGCCAACCCTTTATTGGCGTTTTCATCATAGGGTAAGACTTGATAGAGTCCATAAGAAATAAAAGCGGCGATCAGTATCAACACCCAACCTTTGATCAGCCCTTTTGGCATCATGTTGGTCGGGGTCGCGAGTTGTTCCGTCATATTCGCTCCTTTTGAATATCGCTATAGGTTTTATAGTTGCATGTATTAAACTTCTTAATTCTGAAGAATGAATATCCTTATCACTTTTCAAAATATACTATTTAAACAATGAAATCGATTGTTCTAATAAATTATAGCTTTGCCACAGGGCTTGAATACCGAGCAAAAGTAATAGGATCAATACTGTATTTTTAAAAAACTGTTGAGAAATGTGTTGCCTGATCCGTCCTCCGATCCATACCCCAAATATTGCAAAAACACAGATCAACATGACTAAAAGTTGTTGATGCTCATCAATATTGACCAAAATTGGGTAAAGTAGAAGGAGTTGTATCAATTTGCTGGCGATAAAGCTTAAATTACTCACGATCACAATATCGGTTTTACTCAGCTGACAGCTGAGTAAATACATCATTAGAAATGGTGCCATTGCATTGGTAGCACCACCGATAATGCCTGCTAACAGACCGAATATCAGCATATTGAGCACTGACGGGCTGACGGTGAATGAATGTTGTCGTAATTGATCAATCACATACAGTACCATCACCATGCCAAGTAAAAGCTTTAAATAACCTTCATTGAGCCACAATAAAAGTTTCACCCCAAGCAGACTGCCAACTAAGCTACTTAGAATAAGGGGAAAAAATCTTATGCTGTAGTGTTGAATGCTCTGCCATATTGAATACTGAGGGTGAGCAGTTAGCAGAATTAAATTTAAAATGAGACAGGGAAGAATGACCAAAGTGACAGCGAGGCTTAGCGGGAGTTGAGTAGAGAGTACGGCGGTACTCATCATGGGAAAGCCGAAACCGCTCAGGCCATGTAATAATGCGGCCAGTGCGCATAGCCACAATACCATCCATTCCGACTGTGCCATTGATTGTCCATATTTATTGTTTTGTTCAAGTTAGCGCTATTTTGAGAAAGATGCAAAATGAGAATAAAAAAAACACGATAATTGGGGGAAATTATCGTGTTAAAAAACTCACCCGAGGTTGTGTGGGTGATTGAGGGTAAACTCAAGTTAAAGCGGTGATCTGTCCTGATGTACAGTGCGCATTGGACGATCATAAGTATTTGAATGTTCGTGCTGAACTTTATTTTTTGGCATCACTAACCAAAGCACTAAGTACACTAAAATTCCTGGAAATGCAGCGCTCATCACTGACACTAGAACAAAAATAATTCGTAATAAATTCGCATTCCAACCAAAACGTTCAGCAATACCACCCATCACACCAGCAATCATGTTAGAGCGGTTTGAGCGATATAAACCAACATTGGCCATTGAGTTCTCCTTTAGAACCTAAAATAGTCATGAAATAGACTTCGCAATTTCTCTTTAACGTTTGTCTATACATTTTATATGGAGAATAATTTTTAGTTTTAAAGGAGATTATTCACAAAATATCGTAATTTTATGTAATGAAAAAGATAAAACCTTGATGTGGTATAGGTTCTGGATAATTAGACAGAACATGCTAATACTTGTATATCCCTATTTTATAAGGATAATATTTTTATACATCGCAATTTATGAAATGGCTCAAGATATAAAATGATGAATTTAAATTTTAAAGTTCATTCAATCTCAATGTTCAGCATTATCGCCATCATGAATATTGCACTTGCAGCATGTAGCCAGAATGAATCGCCACACATTGAACACATCAACCAAATTCAGGAGTCGCATACGCCTGAGTCTTCTAACTCATTAACGAATGTCGCAGGTAAGGCACGGCCTCCAATTCAAGAGAAAGCGGATACAACACCGCAGTCTGTTGCTAAAGAATGGCAAAAATTTGTAGGTCGTTACCAAACCACGATGCAATGTGGTGATGGCTTTGCTCGTTGTGATAAGGGAGAAGCTGAGTTTATTATCAATTTATTGGCTGATGGCACAGCTCATCGTATTTTTATGCATCGTGGTAAGGTTGAATTTACAACGCAACGTCAATATCGCCAAGATCGTTGGTTGTATGATCCGCATCACCATCAAATCATTATTTTGAGAGAGAGTGGGGTTCAGTTTTTTTACGATTTGGATGAGCAGGGTAATATGGTCATGGATCTTGATAAAATTGCCAATGCAACGCAAGTGAACCAAACTTTCTTTAAAAACAATCCGCTTCCGTCACGTGCATATACTTTGCAACGTCAAAAGCTTTAAAGACATAAGAATTGATACTCTATAAGGGTAGCTTGTATTATATTGCAGGCAATAAAAAAGCCTTTCAATATGAAAGGCTTTTTTAAGAATCTGGTGGGTCGTCCGCGACTCGAACGCGGGACCAACGGATTAAAAGTCCGCTGCTCTACCAACTGAGCTAACGACCCATAGGGGTTTCAAAATAAGTGGTGGGTCGTCCGCGACTCGAACGCGGGACCAACGGATTAAAAGTCCGCTGCTCTACCAACTGAGCTAACGACCCATCTCGTTTTGATGTTGCGTATTTTAGCAAGTTATTTGAGTAGCGCAAGTAAAAAATATAAAACTTTGTTACGTTTGGCTAGAAATGACACAATTTCGTGTTTTCTAGCCAAAAAACAATCGATTTTAGCTTAAAAACGATATTTATACTGTTCAATATTTTTCAGAATCTCTTCATTTAAATCGCAATATGCATCTTCATTTGGTAATAAAACCAAAATACGATCTGAAGTTTTGTCTGGAAAATAAGCTTCTTCCTTTAACTTACTCTTTTGATATTTAAATGTTCCTGTAGTTTCGAGTGTTTTCTGTACACGTAAGAACACTGGAATTGCATAGCTAGGCAAAGACTTCTTAAAGAACTGAGCCATATCGGATAAATCTTGCTCATTTAGTTCAGCACCTTCTGCTAAAGTGATGGCTGCCATACCTGCACGACCGTTAGTATTTGGAATCTCAACGCCGTATACCACTGCTTCTGTGATCTTTTCATAATCACTACAAATATTTTCAACCTCAGTTGTAGAGACATTCTCACCTTTCCAGCGGAAGGTATCACCGAGACGGTCAACAAATTGAGCATGGCGGCACCCGATATCTCGCACAAGGTCACCCGTGATGAAATAAGAATCTCCTTTGGTAAAAACATCATGCATGATCGAGGATTTATTCTTTTCTGGATCGGTATAACCATCAAATGGCGAGCGATTGGTAATTTTACCAATCAATAAGCCTGTTTCACCTTTTTTGACTTTAATACAATGACCTTTTGCATCGCGAATAGGAGCTTCTTTTTCCTTGTCATATTGGATAATGGCATAAGGAATAGGAGAGAAACCTACGGTATTGTCGAAGTTTAAAATATTGGAAAAGCCGACATTGCCTTCACTTGAAGCATAAAGTTCGAGTACTTCTTCAATGCCAAAGCGATTTTTAAATTTATCCCAAATATTTGGACGCATGCCGTTACCAATCATCTTGGTGACGCGATGATTGCGATCTTGGTGTGATTCAGGTGCATCTAGAAGATAGCGACATAGCTCACCAACATAACCAATTGCTGATGCATTAAATTTTTGAACATCTTTCCAAAAAGAAGAGGTTGAGAACTTACGACGAATCGCTAGCGTCGAACTACCAGCAATTACACCACACCAGCAAACCACCATGCCTGTGGCATGATAAAGCGGTAAAGTGACATACATAACGTCATCTTTATTTAGATTGAGGACATGACCATATGTGCCATACGCTAACATCCAACGACTATTGGTAAAGACTACGGCTTTTGGTAAACCTGTTGTACCAGACGTATAAATATAGAATAAGCCGTCAGCACCAGTCACCTTATGTGTTTCAGCTAGATTATCTTTAGATTCAGATAAAATTTCTTGTGCAAGATTATGATAGCCATCAGGTGCTTGACCAGCATTTTGACGTGTATTTTGATCAGCCAGCCAATAGAGCTTATCTTTGGCGACAGTCAGTTGTTCGCGTACTTCATCTACAGCTTCACGGCATTCTTCACCGACAATTACACCGATTGGTTTAACCAAATTAATACTATGGGTAAGTACCTTACCTGTTTGAGACGTATTGACGAGCGCTGAAACAACCCCAATTTTTGCAAGACCAATGACGGTGGCAATAAGTTCACTACGGTTTTCAACAATGACCGCAATCACATCACCTTTTTTTGCACCCTTAGCGATGTAGTAGTGTGCAATTTGGTTTGCCCAATCATTTAGTTGTTGGTAGGTATATTTCTGATCTTCACATAACAGCGCAATACCTTGAGGATTTTTTTGCGCTGCACGCTCAAAAGCGAGGGCAAGACCTGCTGGCGTTTTAGGAGTACGTAAATAAGCCTGTTTGAGCCCGACAAGAATATTTGGCAACTTCGTGACCAAATGTGGGAGTCGTGCTGCTACGTCTTTGATTCCAATGAGATCGTTTTGATAAGTCTGGCTCATACTGGTCCTATTTTTTGTGATATTCCGTTTAGTCTTTAATTTTTCGCAAGTTTTTTTACTTGGTTTTGTCACTGAATATCTTATCCATTTTGAAAAATTGATCAATTCTGAACAGGATTTTTCAGTCAAAACTTTAAAGACCATAACAAAAAAACCTAGCCACCGTAATGACTAGGTTTGTCAAAAGCTAATGTAGTTTAAGCAAATTACTCAGCTGATGGTGTTGCTTTTTTAGGTGGGCGACCACGAGGGCGACGCGGACGAACAGGTTTATCTTCTTCCTGCTGTTCTGCATCATCCTTATCTGCTTCAGCTTGTGCAGATTTATCTTCAGCATTTACGGCAACTTCCGCCACTTCAACGTTCGCAGTTTCTGCTTCTGTAGACGCAACTTCAGTTGATTCTGAAGATTTTTCTTCAGGTTGCTGTTGTGACGAAGTTTGAACTTTTTCTTCAGTCTTCACTTCAGATTGAGTCACTTCAGCTGTCTGTGTTGCTGTTTCTTGATGTGCAACTTCAGATGTTGCATCAGCTGCTTGTGGAGCATCCGTAACAGGTGCTTCAACTTTCACGGCTTCTTGTGCTGCAACTTCTTCAAGGCGCGCTTGTTTTGCTTGCTCTGCTGCAAGTTTTGCAAGACGACGACGCTCACGTGGATCGTTTGCAACACGCTTATCAGACACTGGTTTTGGAGGTGTTAAGTCCAACACAGGTGCAGGCTCTTTTTCAGCTGGAGCTTGTTGAACAGCGACATCACGTGTGACTGGTTTTTTCTCAGTAGCAGGTTCAGCAGATTGAGTATTTAAACTCGCTGCATACTGTTCAGTGAACTTTTGCAATGCGCGATTGAAGGTTGGAATTAATCCAAACTGCTCAATCAATACAGAGCAATCCGCACCATAAACATGTTGAATTAAGCTTAAAACCGTATGTTGTGCTAAAGCTGGCACTTGTGAAGGGCGAAGCTTCGGCGCATCTGATTTTGCTTTCTGGTCATGTTGATGCTTGTTACGACGACGTTGACGTGGGTCGTTACTTGCACGTTGTGGTGCTTGTTGAGGTTTAACCTCAGCTTCAATGACAGGTTCATCAACCGTAATTTCCACTTGAGGTGCTGACACTTCAGTGTCTGTCACAACAGGTGCTGGAGCAGTTGCTACAGGTGCTGCTACTTCAGGCGTTAATGCAACAATCTCACTTTGTGCTTGATCAACATTAACCACTAACGCTGTTTTAAGCTCATCATTACGAGGTACATCAATTAAATCAACTTTAACTTGAGCTTCTGGAGCAACAGGTGCTGAAGATTGCTCTTGATTTAATACACTTTGATCGCGGTGACGATTTGGACGTTGTGGACGTTGTGCATTACGGTCTCGACGTGGCACAGCTTGTTCAGTTTGTGCTTCGAAAGCTGTCTCGTTTTGTTGAGGGCGCTTTTGATGACGTTTCTGATCACGCTGTTCTTGGCGTTGCTCATGACGGTTTTCATTGCGTGACTCATGACGATTGTCTTGACGTTGTTCATGGCGAGGTGCCTGTACAACTTCTTCAATCACATGTTGATCTGCGTTAACTTCGCGTGTGTCACGTTGCTTATTGCGATTTTTCTTGTTATGACGTTGTGGACGCTCGTCTTTTTCAGCTTGACGTTCTTGGTCGCGTGTATCATTTTTCGCAACAGGCGTATGTGAAATATACGCATTTGTTTCAAGTGGTGCAGATGCTTCAATTGCCACAGGTGTTACAGGTGCAATTTGACCGAATTGCCCACGACTTACGGCACCACCGTTCACCATTTGTTCAATTGCAGCCGCTGCAGAGTTAGCCGTACGCGATTGATCAATCGTACTTGCTTGTTTTTGAACAAACAGATTTTCTAACCATGCGCATGGGCTAGTTGCTGGAGCAGCTACTGCTGGGGCAGTTTTTTGCGCTACCGCAGGTTGTGTAGCATTTTGGTTATTTTTATGACGCTTATTGCCTTTTTCCTGCGTTACAGGGGCATGCGTATGTGGAGCTGCATGCTCTTCTTCTAAGTGCCATTCTGAAGACTCATAACCCAACTCTTTTTCACTTGAACGAGTCGCTTCAGTACGTTCATAGCTGGTTGGTGCAAAGCCTTCAGGATTATACGAGATTTTGTAATGTGGCGTTTCTAAATGCGGGTGTGGGAGTACAGTCACACGTACATTTGAAGTTTGCTCCAAATATACGAGGCTATGACGTTTTTCATTGAGAAGGAATGCTGCAATTTCAACAGGAACTTCTACTTGAACTTCACCTTGACGCTCACGAAGTGCAATTTCTTCAACTTTACGCATGATTGAAAGTGAAAGAGAACGCAAGTCACGAACCATACCTGTGCCATGACAACGTGGACATACATAGCCAGTCGCTTCTTCTAAAGAAGGGCGTAAACGTTGGCGACTCATTTCCATTAAGCCGAAACGAGACAATTGACCGAACTGGATACGTGCACGATCACTTTGAGTTGATTCACGCAGTTTCGCTTCAACCATACGTTGATTGCGTTCTTTGGTCATATCAATGAAGTCAATCACGACCAGACCACCGATATCACGTAAGCGAAGTTGGCGAGCGATCTCCTCTGCTGCTTCTAAGTTAGTACTAAGCGCAGTTTCCTCTACATCGTGACCACGAGTAGATTTTGCAGAGTTAATATCGATCGAAACCAATGCTTCTGTTTGGTCAATGACAATTGAACCACCAGAAGGAAGTTTCACTTCACGCTCGTAAGCTGTTTGAATTTGACTTTCGATACCAAAATGAGCAAATAAAGGCTCATTCAAAGTATATGTTTTTAACTTGTCTAATTGGTTCGGCATCACGGCTTTAACAAAGTTATAGGCTTCGTTATAAGCTTGTTCAGAATCAATTAAAATTTCTGCAACATCATCACGTAAATAGTCGCGAATTGCACGAGTAACTACACCAGCTTCCTGATGAACCAACATTGGAGAAGGGCCAGAATTTGCTGTACTTTGGATGCGTGCCCAAAGATCGAGAAGGTGCTGAAGATCAAGTTGAAGCTCTTCTTGTGAGCGACCAATCCCTGCAGTACGTACAATCACGCTCATACCACGAGGTACATTTAAAGACGCCAACATTTCTTTCAATTCTTCACGAACTGAACCAGAAATTTGACGACTAATACCACCACCTTTCGGGTTGTTTGGCATTAAGACCAAGTAACGACCCGCAAGGGAAATAAAAGTTGAGAGAGCAGCGCCTTTGTTGCCACGTTCCTCTTTTTCAACTTGAACTAAAAGCTCAGTACCTTCAGTGATTAACTCACGAATGTTTGAAGTTTGACGAGGGTCAGCTTTGTAATATGAGTTTGCGATTTCACGCATTGAAAGAAAGCCTTGACGGCCTGCACCATATTCTACAAAAACAGCTTCAAGAGATGGCTCAACGCGAGTCACATGACCTTTGTAGATATTGGCTTTCTTTTGTTCACGAGTACGATTTTCTAAATCGAAATCGTAAAGACGGTGACCAGTGATGAGTGCAACGCGAACTTCTTCGGCATGTGTTGCATTGATCAACATACGTTTCATGGGTGTAACACCTAATAGTGATACACAAGCAAAAACATCGCGATTTACGTAGCGAACATCAACCCGCATGGATCAATTCCTAGATCACCATAATCAGTTTGATCTAAGTGTATTACCGGCCTTTATTGATGGGCTTCGGTATTTTGATTCACGTATTGATGATGGCAATACGGCTTTAATCCTGTCACTGATTAAAGAAGCCTGAACATTCACTGGCGGACTAACGGTGCATTGGATGTTCGTTACTTTCACTGTCACATTGCTCGAAGATCATCTCTTCAATTTTTTGATAGAGTGTCTTGATACGGAATTATCGTCGTATCTTTACAAATTGTGCAGATCCAATGCATCTAACGTTATAGCCTGAATGAGAAATCAGGTTGCGACTATTCTGATGTGTATCAGTTAACGTTTAAAAACCAACATAATTGTTGGCGACATATTTTTTTAAACAAACTGATTTATGTGCAAAAGCACAATTAAACGCAACAGTTTGTCTTTTTGCCGATATAATAAGCCTTCGGCGTTGGCATATTCTTTTGGGACCATTCCGAGTTTATGCTAAACAAAAATTTAGTTTGAATTTCAAAATTTTGAAATCTCTAAACAAATGTTCACTTACGGCGGTATCCGTGCGCTGACTATAGCAAACCTTAGATCATCTGCCTATGGGCTACACAGACATTTCTAGTCAATTGGGTAGTCTAAATGATCAGTTTTTAATCGAATTTAGTATTTTTTTAGGTCAACGTAACTGTATGAATTCTACGCAAGAATGGCAAAGCGTCACTTGGTTTGAAGTGGATGAGCACCAATTGGGGCAACGCATCGACAATTTTCTATTCGCTCGTCTTAAAGGAGTACCGAAAAGTCGAATCTATCGTTTAATTCGTGAAGGTCAGGTGCGGGTCAACAAAAAGCGTGTGAAAGCGGAAACCAAATTAAATATTGGTGATCAAATCCGTGTTGCACCGATTCGTTATGAACAAAAAGATGAATCTCAAGCTCCAGTATCAGACAAAGTCGCGCAGGGCTTGTTAAGCCGTGTGGTTTATGAAGATGAAGGTCTTTTAGTGGTGAACAAACCTTCTGGGATTGCGGTGCACGGTGGAAGTGGTGTGGCGTATGGCTTAATTGAAGGCTTACGCGCAGCGACAGGGAAAAAATATTTAGAACTGATCCATCGTATTGACCGAGATACTTCAGGCTTGGTGATGATTTCTAAAAAGCGTAGCGTATTAAAAACACTTCAAGATATGCTTCGTGAACACAAGATTCAAAAAACTTATGCTGCTGTGGTGAAAGGCCAAGTAACACTAGATTCCCAATTAATCGATGCACCATTACATCGCTATGAGTTAGCCAATGGTGAACGTCGAGTGCGTGTATCTAAAGAAGGAAAGCCTTCAAAAACCCAATGGAAGGTAGCAGAACGCTTTATGCATGCATCACTCGTGTATGCATCACCGCTTTCTGGTCGTACACATCAAATTCGCGTACATGGACTCAGTATTGGTCATCCCTTGGTGGGTGATGAAAAGTACGGGCATGAGACGGAATATCGTGGACCTAAACCACGTCGTTTATGTTTACACGCAATGCGCTTAGAGATTCCTGGATATCCAGTAATTGAAGCACCATTGCCTGAGGATATGCAAAGCCTGGTTGCACAACTTCGCGCACAAAAAGCGGATAAACCTGTAGTGCAGTCTCAACAAGACTGATTGCGTCTCAGTGGTTGTGTAAGGATTGAATCATTGTGTCATGACGAGGTCATGCAACGATGAGATCTTAATATGTCAATATGATATTTAAATGGCATCTACCCGATCAAAATTAGGATAAAAAATATGACATCAGCGGTAAAACTCATTATTTTTGATTGGGATGGCACCTTATTTGATTCAGTGGGTCAAATTGTTGAAAGTTTAAAATTTGCCGCCAAACAATTTAATCAACCTTTGACTGATGAGGATGCTAAAAGCATTATTGGCTTAGGATTACCTGAAGTAGCGCAGGTTTTATTTCCTCAGGTTCCTGATTTACACGAGGCAATTTTACAGTCTTATTCAGCGCATTATGTTGAGCACTCGAAACATGATCGTTGGTTTGATGGTGTGGCTGAAATGTTGCATGATCTCAAAGAGTCAGGTATTCATTTGGCTGTTGCGACAGGAAAAAGTCGTAAGGGGCTAGATCGAGTACTGGGGCAAACTCAGAGTGTGAGTTTGTTTTCAGCGACACGTGCAGCCAGTGAAACAAAATCAAAACCAGATCCGTTGATGTTGGCTGAAATTTTAGCCGAAACTGGTTTTAATGCAGATCAAGCGATAATGGTAGGAGATACTTCATACGATCTTGAAATGGCATTGAATATTCGTATGCCAAGTGTAGGGGTGACGTATGGCGTTCATGTACCTGAGGTACTACAGCAATATCATCCACTTGCGGTCGTGGATTCCATTGATGAATTACATCAACTTTTAAAAAATTTGATTAATCAGTCAGTTGCTTGCTAAATCACATCGATAAAAAACCCGCTCAATTCAGCGGGTTTTTTATTCACGTTGAACTTTGATTAAAGTCTAAATAAAAGACTTTTGAAAGTAACTCCATAAATTTTTGCACAGCAATACCAGTGGCATTCTTGCGATAACTTACAAAGAGATCAAGCGAAGGTAGCTCTACATCGAGTGGACGAGTCACACTATTTTCCAAGAGAAGTGGCATAATATAGCCAGGAAGAATCGTACACCCTAAGCCAATACCAATAGAGTTAATGTTAAACAAGATATTGTCAGCTTTTTGAACAATTTTAAAAGAAACGCCATTTTGTTCAGCAAAGCCTAAAATGGTGTCATGCAGGGTCTTAGATTGCTCATCTGAAGGGATCACAAAATCAATGCCATCAAGCGCTTTTACAGGAATACGATCGTACTTTGCCAAAGGGTGATCTTTAGGCAGAATAAAAACTAAAGGCTCACGGAGTACAAAGCGACTCTCGATCTCTTCAGAATCTAAACGTTGACGAGTAAAAGTAATGTCCAATTCACCTTTCTTTATGCCTTTGAATTGCTCAATATTATTTAAGCTTTGTAATTCAATTTTTAATTCGGGATTTTGAACACGTAAGTTAGGTAATACATAAGGAAAGATTTTCATTTCTGCAACTGGCACAAAACCAATGCGTAGCATTTTTTGTTTTGCTTTAGACACTTGGCGCGCCATATTAATTGCTTTTTCTGCTTGAGCAATGGTGAGTCTCGCCTGTTCCAGAAACACAGCGCCTTCTTCGGTCAATTCAACTTTTCGTTTGGTTCGATTTAGTAAACGCACACCAACATCTTCTTCTAAATCTTTGATTTGTTGGCTGAGTGAAGGCTGTGCTGTGTAGAGCTTAAGTGCAGCTTTGCTAAAATTAAGCTCTTCTGCAACTGTAATAAAATAGCGCAAATGCCGTAATTCCATATAGCCTTCCAGAGAATAATCTAAAAAATGTCTTAATGTTGCTAAAGATGAGTATAAGTGAAATTGATCAATAAGTAGATGTATTTTGGTATTTAGTTAGTGAATGAAGCATTTTTTTGTATTTTAAAATTTACATGCATTTAATTTCTTACTTAGATAGAAATTTTACATTTCAAGATCGAACTCTCATCGTGAATGAGTGACTGATTTGTATAGGTTTAGAAAAGATTGTATCTATTAAAGTTGAAACCAATTGTTTCGGCTTTAAGTCTATGAAAAATAATAATGTAGAGAAAAGTACGTTGAAGCTTTGGGAGATCAGTTGTTCAGCGTTAAGTCACATCCTAAACAAAATTTAACTTCCTCTATTTAAGATTTCTGTGGGTGATTAAAAAAACATCAAAAATCAGAAAAAAACAACAAAATCATAAACAAAAAGAAAGTCTGAGTTGTATATGATGAATAATAGAGGGATGATTGGTGTTCTATTTCACAATTTATTGATGAAATTATAACCACTTCATGGGAATTGAGATTGATGTTGTCTTAAATGAAACACGAACAGTGTATCTTTTAAAAACATAATTTAAAAATGCGAATAGATGATGAACATAATCTATTTATATAACTGAATAATCAACTATTTCAAAATCGCTTCGGTTTAAGGTGCTTACATTTATTATGTCTAATTTGACTGATATTCCAACGACGACTTCGAGTAATCCAGAGTCTACACTTGTTGTTGGACGGAAGCCGCAAGATTCTAATCTGCACTATCAACTAAAGACTGAAGATTGTATTCGGCATGTGTGGTTTAAACCAAAACTTAAATTGGTTTCACTGGATCACCATAATGGGCAAAGATTCGTTAATCAGGAACCACGTCCTGCACAGCTCAACCAATGGAATTTATATAAATGGTTGATGGCTCGTAAAAGCTTTACCTGGCAAGGTGATTTCGCGAAAGAGAAACAGGACTTTATTCAAACCAAACGTGCTAAGCCTGAGGCTCGTCCGCATGCAGATTTAGAAGATTGGCAAGTATGGTTTGTTGGTCATGCTACGGTTTTAATTCAAATTGGTCCATATAACTTCTTAACCGACCCTGTATGGGCGGATTATGTAAGCCCAAAGCACGGGAGTGGACCGAAACGTGTTATCCCTGCAGGGATTGCACTTGAAGATTTACCACAGATTCACGCAGTATTACTCAGTCATAATCACTATGATCATATGGATTTAGCGAGTTTGAATTGGCTACATCAAAAATTTGCTATGCCGATCTATACAGGTCTAGGAAATGCAGCCTATTTGCCGAAAGCATTTCATGTGATTGAGATGGATTGGTGGCAGTCTGCCTTATTCAAAGATTTTAAAATTGTCTACACACCTGCCCAACATGGTTCTGGTCGAGGGCTTCGTGATCAAAACCTTGCATTATGGGGTGGTTTTTCAATTTTATCTGAGCATGGGCATTGTTACTTTGCTGGTGATACAGGCTATGCACAACATTTTAAAGAGATTCACCAGCGCTTAGGTGCACCAAGGATTGCTTTACTGCCAATCGGTGCATATGAACCAAGAGTATTGATGCAATATCTACATATGAATCCTGCTGATGCATTCCAAGCACATAAAGATTTACACGCAAAACGTTCATTAGCGATTCACTATCGTACTTTTCAGTTAACAGATGAAGATCGGAATCAACCTGAGTTGGATCTGCACCAAGCGATGAAAAATGCATCTAAATTTATCAGTCCGTTTTATTGTATTCGGGAAGGTAAAAAACTAATTGTTTGAATAAAAAAAACCGCTGATAACAGCGGTTTTTTATGGAGATATTAATTAAAGTAAGCCAGGATTTCCTTGTGCTGGGTCAGTTGCACGTGCAGCCTGTGCATCAGCTACGGTCATGCCTAATGCTTTTGCAACACCCTCGCCATATGCTGGGTCACAAGCATAGCAGTTACGAATATGACGATACTTAATGAAATCTAATGCATCGCCCATTGCTGCGGCTGTATTGTCAAATAAAGCCTGTTTTTGCTGATCATTCATGAGATTGAATAATGCGCGTGGTTGACTGAAATAGTCATTATCATCTTCGCGGTAATCCCAGAAATCTGCCGCACCAGAAATTTTTAATGGTGGCTCTTTATATTGTGGCTGTTCCTGCCATTGGCTGAAACTATTTGGTTCATAGTGTGGCAAAGCACCATAGTTACCATCAGTACGACCTTGACCATCGCGACGATTTGAGTGAACAGGGCAACGCGGTGCATTCACTGGAATTTGATAATGGTTAACACCAACACGGTAGCGTGCAGCATCTGCATAGTTGAACAGACGTGCTTGAAGCATACGGTCAGGTGAGAAGCTGATGCCTGGCACTAAGTTACTTGGAGCAAAGGCAGCTTGTTCTACGTCTTGGAAGTAGTTTTCAGGGTTACGATTAAGTTCGAATTCACCGACTTCGATCAAAGGATAGTCCCCTTTAGGCCATACTTTGGTTAAGTCAAATGGGTGATATGGAACTTTCTCTGCATCTAACTCAGGCATGATTTGGACGTACATTTTCCATTTCGGGAAATCACCACGTTCAATCGCATCAAATAAGTCAGTTTGAGAACTTTCGCGATCTTTCGCAATAATCGCTTCAGCTTCTGCATCAGTTAAATTCTTAATGCCTTGTTGCGTGCGCATATGGAATTTAACCCAGAAGCGTTCGTTGTTGGCATTAATGAAACTGAAGGTATGGCTACCAAAACCATGCATGTGACGGTAACCATCTGGGATACCTCGGTCTGACATGACAATCGTCACTTGATGTAATGCTTCTGGAAGTAAAGTCCAAAAATCCCAGTTGTTGGTTGCACTACGTTTGTTGGTTTTAGGATCGCGTTTAACTGCTTTGTTTAAGTCAGGGAACTTACGCGCATCACGTAAGAAGAAAACTGGAGTGTTATTACCTACTAAATCCCAGTTACCTTCTTCAGTGTAGAATTTCATTGCGAAACCGCGGATATCACGTTCAGCATCTGCTGCACCACGTTCGCCAGCAACTGTAGAGAAGCGCACAAAAATATCGGTTTTTTTACCGATTTCAGAGAATAATTTAGCGCGAGTATATTGCGTAATATCATGGGTAACAGTGAAGGTACCAAATGCCCCAGAACCTTTCGCGTGCATACGACGCTCAGGAATCACTTCACGAACGAAGTTACCTAATTTTTCATTCAGCCATAAATCTTGTGCAAGTAAAGGACCACGTGCACCTGCTGTCATACTGTTTTGGTTGTCTACTACAGGAGCACCAGCATCAGTTGTTAAGTGGGTGACAGGACATTTTTTTGAGTCATCGCTCATATTCATTCTCCATTTATAATATATGCCTTTCTTGATGGTTGGCTGAGCATTCACTTTTATAAGTTCTAGCGCCTCCAATATCAGAGACATGAACCGTTTTGTTCGATCATTCTAAAGCAACATTGTGACAAGAATGTGTGTTTTATTGAGTTTACAAATTCATCATAAATCATGATGCGTTCAATTGGAGTGTTTAATTTGTAAATAAAATTCCAATTACCCTCATATAAATTAAGGGTTTATTTGAATATTCACCAATAGAATATTTGGTTCAAGTTAAAAGGATTTAACGATGATTTACAGTAAGGTTTTGGTTGTGTAATTTTTGGATATGAATCATAAGTTTGGTTGTTTAAGTGTTTGAATCTTACTGTCATGAAGCATTGCATGATTACTTCATGACGGCGATTAACTTAAGAATCTTTGTTAAACATCAAGCACAATGATTGGTGAGCGAGCCACAGTGTTGCATAGGGTAATGCGATGTTGAATAGTGGATGAATTAACTTCTAATTGAGTTTGACCTTCCAATTTAGTGCATACACAGGCTTTGCATAAACCTTGTCGACAACCGCTTGGCAGTTTTAGTCCAGCCCAACGCGCGGCTTCAAGTAAAGTGACATTCCCTTCAATATCGATACTTTTATTACTTTTTTTGAAAATCACTCGACGTGTAACACCATCAGACTCAAAACTGAGAGGAGCAGGTTTAAAATTTTCTGTGTGAAATGCTGCTGCTTTAACGCCTGCTTGAATAAGTTGTTGGCGAGCAGAATCGATTAATGCTTGAGGGGCGCAGGCATATACGTGTTGGCATTTAAAATCTCGAATATAAGGTTGGAAAATTTCAAGACTAAAACGTCCTTGTCGTAAATCAGATGTCGACTCGTTCTGAACTTTGGAGCAGATAAAGTGAACATTCAAATTCGAATGCCCCGCGATTTGACGAATCTCATTTTCAAACAAAATAGAGTTTTCATCGTGGTTAAAGTAAAACAAATGAGCTTCAGCTTTACTTTCGATACGCTGATATTTTCTTAACATACTTAAAATTGGTGTAATACCGACTCCTGCTGCGATAAAGATTAACTTCGGCGGGAGGGTGTCTAAAACAAAATCAGGTGTAGATTGTGGTGGACTTACAATCGTCACCTCTGTATTTACAGGAACATGATCATGAATATAGTGAGAAACGATGCCCGCAGGTGTACGTTTCACTGCTATTTCAAAATAGCCATCTGCGCTTTGGCTTTCATGCAATAAGCTGTATTGACGAATATAAGTTTGCCCATTTATTTCAAAGCTTAATGAAATAAATGCACCTGCCTGCCATTTTAAATGTTCCCAGCCTTGAGGCTTGCTCATTTTGAGTGTTTTGACTTGACCATTAAGCTGTATTTCGACTTGTATAACTTTTGCCGACGCATTATAGAACTGTGGCTTGTGTAAATATGTCATGGTTGAGGGTGGCTGATATTGAATTCCTCGTTTGATACGTTTTAATAATTCTTTTGGTCGAATGAGTAATTTGAAAGGGTTATTTTTTTCTTGATTACCAAAAGGTAGAGTCCTTTTAATGAGGCTGAGCGGTATCGCTGGAATCAGCTTTTCCATGGGTGAATTGTGATAAGGCAAATGATATTTTTCACAAATACTACGTACTACAGCTTTGATTTGTCTTTGACGATTACATGATAAATCTGGAAATAAATGATGCTCAAGATGTGTATCTAATCCGCCATAAAAGATTTCAAATGGAGGTGGATTTGGATACGGGACCTCATCATCAAGGATTTTTTTGAGAAACTGATCCAGCGGTGCATATGGGATAAAATTGGTGGTACTTTTAATCTGTCGTATGAAATATTCTTCTTGCGTCTCATCAGGTCCAGGATCTGAATAAAGCTCCAAATTTTCAGCGTGATGTTCTAAGAAGAGGATATGAAGTAAAAAACCATAGCCTATCGTTGTTGTAAGATAATTTCCGATAAAAACAGGTAATTTTTTTGACCATTTTGCAGCAACTGGTGCTTCAATAAACTGTTTTTGAACATGATCTTTTATGAGACGAAATGATTGAGTAAAGGTTTCTTTGGAAAGGATTTTTCGACCTTCTGTACGTGCTGCTGATGTGGCTGTATAGAGTGTGAAATAGTAGGATGGAGTGATCATCAGCGCACTGTAAATCAGCAATTGAACACTGTGATGCCCATACCAGCTTTGACCTGCCAAGCTTCTTAAAAAGGAATACCCTAAATCATGATCTTTGCCAACGATGTTGGTAAATGGATGATGATTTTGATGATGCATGACGCGCCATTCACGAGGATCAGTCACAAAGTCCCATACCCAGCGTTCTGAGTGAAACTCGGTTGCTTGGGGGAGGTGATCATAACTTCCGTGCATGATGTTATGACCGAGCTCTGAAAATTCGAGTAGGGTGTGTAAACAACCCAGAATAATGCCCCGTCCCCAAGATTCTAAACTTATACATTCACGAATAAGTTGCTCACTGCGTAATTTTATAGCCTTTGAATATGCAGCAACATTTCGAATATGATCAATATCTTGGTCGTTCATCTCGGCTTTGGTTTTTTGATATAACGCCGTGAGTTCATTGACCAGGCTTTGCTGTTCCTCAGCAAGATTGGCATACATGTTCATAAAAAATTCCATTTTCTTTTATTTATGAATATAAGAGATTGAATTCACTTGTAGAATGATAATTAAACAGTTAAATTTGACATTAGATGACAAATAAAAACGCGAATAATGATGCTTAATTCATGGAAGTTTTTAAGGGAAGCGAATACAGCTCGGGTACTATGTCATGTTGCAGAAAGCTACGGTATTACTTTTGAGCAATGCCTAGAAAATACACAACTGACGAAACAAGATCTTTATCAAGAAAATTTTGAAATCCAAGAGCGAAATGAATTACAGATCATCAGAAATATTCTGAATCTAATCTCTGATGAACATCCCATTGCGCTCGAAGCTGGGCTTCGACATCACACCACCACATTAGGGGCTTGGGGATTTGCAATTTTAAGTAGTGCCAATGTCAGAGAAGCGTTGCTGATCGCGATACGATATCTGAAATTAGGCGCAATTTTTTCTGATGTGGCTTTGCAAGAAGATGGTGAATTTACACATTTAAATTTATTTCATCATGACCTAAGTGCTGATATGCAATTATTTATTTTAGAAAGAGATATTGCGACCATCATCACACTTCAAAATGACATTCTTGGTGCTCAATTACCCTTTCAGATAGATTTAGCGATGACCAAGCCTTGCTATGCAAATCAGATAGAAGAATTAACTGGTTATCCTATTTTTTATGAGAAACCACAAAGTCGAATCACGATTCAATCTGAATTGTTGCTTACCCCATTGCGTCAAGCTGATGACTTCACTTTTATGCGTTACCAAAAAGAGTGTGAGCATGTATTTCGACGCCGAAAAAGCTTAGGGGACTATAGTAAAAAAATACGCGAGTTTTTATTAAAGAATGCATCACAAATGCCGACGATTGAAGATATATCCAAAGCTTTAGCTGTCAATGTTCGTACCATTCAGCGCAATTTAGCCAATGAAGGGATTACGTTTCACCAATTGGTTAAAAATTTACGTGAGGATTTGGCAGATGATTTATTGCTGGGTACTGATCTTACAATAGATCAAATTTCTGAACGGTTGGGTTATGCGGAAGTATCTGTATTTTCTAGAGCATTCAAGCGCTGTAAGGGTATGCCGCCCGCAAAATATCGAAAGATGATGCAACAATAGCAGAACACAATACTGAGATAATATTAAGACGTTAATAAAAATTTAATGACAATTCAGGTCATCTTTTGCACTAGATAATCTACTTTCAAAAGCTATACTCGAAAATATAAATAATCAAGTTATAGATAAAAATTCCAAAGAGGGTTCGTTTATGTCGGCATGGATGACACATCAAATACATAATCAATTTGATGAGCTTCAAGATTACAATCTATATATAACAGATCCAATCTTACAAGAAATCTTACAGCGTTATGGCAGTAGAAACTCAGTCCATTTAAGTGAGTTTGGTGCAGTCGTAGGTTGTGAAAGCTTTTATCACCATGCTGATCTTGCAAATAAACATCCTCCTATTTTACATAGTTTTGATGCTCGAGGTAGGCGGGCAGATTTTGTTGAATTTCATCCTTCATGGCACAAATGGATGGCGTTAAATCGTAAATATGCGGTTCATGCACATCCTTTTCTAAATTTCACTCAAGAATCTGGTTGGGTGGATTGGGCAGCAAAATTCTTCCTCAGTGGTCAAGTGGAGTGTGGAAACTTATGTCCAAACTCAATGACCTTGGGCAGCATTCCATTGATTCAAAAAGAACCTGAGCTGTGGAAAAAGCTAGGAGATAAACTTTTATCCACTGAATATGATGAACGCGATTTACCGATTGCTCAGAAAAAATCGATTTGGATTGGAATGGGCATGACTGAAAAGCAGGGTGGTTCTGATGTGCGTGCTAATGAAACGACAGCTGTTCCAGTTGGGCGGTCTGGAAGAGGACAAGCCTATTTACTAACTGGGCATAAATGGTTTTTTTCAGCACCTATGTGCGATGCACATTTGGTTGTTGCTAAAACTGAGCATGATGGATTGGCGTGTTTCTTTGTTCCGCGTTGGTTGGAAGATGGCACAAAAAATGCGATTCATATTCAACGACTCAAAGAGAAGGTTGGAAATCGCAGCAACTCCAGCTCTGAGGTCGAATTTAAAGAAGCTTGGGGCATTATGATGGGGGAGGCTGGACGCGGCATTCCAACGATTATTGAAATGGCGAATTATACCCGATTAACGTGTGCGGTAGGTTCAAGTGGCATTATGCGTCAGGCCCTAGTACAAAGCATTGCCTATACTCGTCAACGTCAAGCATTTGGTAAGAGACTCATTGAGCAGCCATTAATGCGGTCTGTGCTCACAGATCTTGCTTTAGAAACTGAAGCGGCAGTGCAGTTGAGTTTCCATTTGGCTCATTGTTATGAACATGACAGCGAACTTTGTTTGGCATGGAAACGTATCATGACACCAGCAGCAAAATTTTGGATCTGTAAAAGAGCAGTAGAGATGACTGGTGAAATGATGGAAGTTTTCGGTGGCAATGGCTACGTTGAACATGGCATCATGGCTCGTCTCTTTAAAGAAGCACCTGTGAACACTATTTGGGAAGGGTCAGGTAATGTCATGTGTCTCGATGTGCTTCGTGCTATTTCACGTGATCCTGAATCAATCGAGCACTTATTTAAAGATTTAGCATCTACTGCAAGTCACGACAAAATACTTAATGAAGAGTTGCAGGGACTGTTTAGATTATTTCATCAGGAACCTGATGATTTACAATTTATGGGGAGAAGCTTAGTCAGTCGTTTGGTTGTGCTCTCTCAAGCAGTATTGCTGAAACGTTATGCACCAGATTTTATTGCCAATGCTTTTATTGCGACGCGGTATCAAAAATTTCATGGTCAAGTGGTGGGAATGCTTGATCCTAAACAAGTAGATGTGACCTCAATTTTAAATCGAGCATTTGCCGCTTAATTATTGTCCAAAACCCTTTTCTGATAGACAGCCAACACATAGATGCGGTTGGCTGTTATCGATACATAAAAATAAATAAGTACGACAGTGTGAAAAAATAGAATTCACTAGAATCGTGTCATTAAAAATTTTTAAATTTTGATCATATTAAAGTGAATAAAACATGTTGATCAAAAGTTATCTCCTCAATAAAGATTATTCGTCATTATGCACATGCAAAAAAAATCAAAAAAATTAAAGTATTTTTTGGTCTTAGTGGTATTGGTTGCTTTAGCTCTTTTTGTTTATTTCTATATTCAGTCACAAAAAAAGCAGCCAGAACCGCAGACCGTTGAAGTCACTCAAGGTGATCTAACGCAGATTGTTAAAGCCACAGGTGAAATTTATGCATCTGATATTGTCTCCGTGGGTGCACAAGTCTCAGGTCAAATTCAAAAGCTGTATATCAAGTTAGGACAGGATGTAAAAAAAGGCGAATTAATCGCTGAAATTGACTCGACAACACAGTTGGACAAGCTCAATACCAGTAAAGCCGAACTTGAAGCTGCGAAGGCAGACTTGGCAGCGAAACGTGTCACTTTACAAACTTTAAAACAAAACTATCAGCGTAAATTAACCTTATACAAAGCTGAAGCAGGCTCTCGTGAAGAGCTCGAACAGGCGAATAATCAGCTTAAACAAGCGATTGCAGATGTTGAGTCAAATGAATATCGGCTGAAACAATTACAGATTAATGTGAATACAGCACAAACTGAATTGGGCTACACACAGATTCGCTCTCCATTGACGGGTACCGTGGTTTCCATGCCTGTTGAAGCTGGTCAAACCATTAACTTTGCACAAACGACACCTTTGATCGCGACGATCGCCAACTTGAATAAGATGGAAATCCGAATGCAGGTCGCAGAAGGTGACTACACTAAATTAAAAGAAAACATGCCAGTTAAATTTAGCACCTTGGCAGACCCCAATGTGAAATTAGATGGTGTGATTCAAAGTATTGATCCTGCTTTAACGACCCTGACCAAAGGAACTTACGACGATAAAAATGAAAATGCGAATGCAGCAGTGTTCTACTATGCAAGAATGTTGGTGGACAACCCTGAGCGTAAACTCAGTATCGGTATGACAACCCAAAATGACATTATTGTAAATCAAAAAAAGAATGTGCTGAAAATTCCGAAAACAACGGTGATTGGATATGGATCAGATGCCATTGTTTACCTCTATCAACCTGATACAAAACCTCAACCAAGAAAAGTCGTGACTGGAATTTCTGACTCAAATGATATTGAAATCAAGTCTGGTTTAAAGTTGGGTGAAAAAATTTTGGCAGAGGCACCTGACGATAGTGCGAATACATCAGGCGATACTTAATGAGTTTGATTGAACTAAAAAAAATAAATAAATTTGTAGGTCCAGAAAATAATCAACAACACATCCTAAAAGATGTCAGTCTCAGTATTGAACAGGGTGAGTTTATTTCGATTATTGGGCAATCAGGTTCAGGTAAGTCTACTTTAATGAATTTACTTGGATGTTTGGATCAAGCCTCTTCAGGACAGTTTCTGTTTCGTGGACAAGATATTTCCTTATTGAGTAATGATGAGCTTTCATCGTTACGTTTAAAAAGTTTTGGGTTTGTGTTCCAACGCTATAATTTATTGAATGCTTTATCTGCTTTAGAGAATGTCGCCTTGCCCGCGATTTATTCAAATTTGAATGCAGAAAACCGTGCAGATCGAGCACTGCAACTTTTAGCTCAGCTCGGTTTAGCTGATAAGAGTGACAATAAACCCAATGAAATGTCGGGTGGACAGCAGCAACGAGTCAGTATTGCCCGCGCGCTTATGAATGGTGGTGAGGTTATTTTAGCCGATGAACCCACAGGCGCTTTGGATTCTGAAAGTGGTGAAATGGTCTTGCAAATTTTGGAAGATCTACACCGTCAAGGGCATACGATTATTTTAGTGACTCATGATAAAAGTATTGCAGAACGTGCAGATCGTGTCATTGAAATTAAAGATGGACGCATTCTTTCGGATACGCAGCGTAAATCTTTAGGGCAAGTTTCTCCATCAAAAGTTTTTCATGCGGACATGAAATTCAGCTTTGTTTCCCAAGTGTATGAAGCGATGAAAATGTCTTTGCACTCAATTTTCGCCAATCGTTTAAGGTCATTTTTGACCATGCTAGGGATTATTATTGGCATTTGCTCAGTCACCATTGTCATTGCGATTGGTAATGGAGCAAAAGAAAAATTTTTGAATGATTGGGGGGGATTGAAAACAGCAACACTTGAGATTTATCCAGGTGGAACAGCTTTAGCTGCATCTGCCAGCCGTTTAAATATGGATGATTTAAATGCACTCAATGAGATGAAAGAAATTATCCATGTTTCTCCACATGTCAGTTTAAGCGGGAACATGATTTATCAAAATCGTAATATTGATGTGAGTGCAACAGGTGCAGATGGTTTTTATTTAAAAATTAGAAACATGAAAGTTCAACATGGTCGCTTTTTTACACAGAGCGATGTTGAACAGCGTTCCCAAATTGTAGTGATTGATAAGCAAGCTGCTGAAAAGTTATTTGGACAGCAAAAATTAGCTTTAGGTAAAACAGTGTTATTTAATAAGCGTTCTTATGAAGTTGTTGGAATCGCTGAACCTCAATATAGCTCAGGTTCTTCACAAATTTGGATGCCTTATAATGTATTGATGTCACAAATTTCAAGTAGTGATAATGTCAATCTGCTGACTGCGGTACTACATCAAAATACTGACTCAGTGAAAGCCGAAAAGAAAGTGAGGCAACTATTGATTGCTCGTCATGGTGTGGAGGATTTTGATATATATAACAGTGATGAGTCTATGAAGTCCTTTGAAAAATATTTAGGAACGATGACTTTCTTTATTTCTGCAGTAGCCTTTATTTCATTGGTCGTAGGTGGCGTTGGTGTGATGAATATCATGCTCGTTTCTGTGACCGAGCGAATTAAGGAAATTGGCTTACGAATAGCAGTTGGTGCTCGCCAAAGTGATGTGCAGGCTCAGTTTTTGATTGAATCTGCAGTTTTATGTTTAATTGGTGGTGTAATTGGTGTTGCGATCGCCTTGATCGCCAGTTTTATTTTTAATGCGATTAGCTCAGATTATAAGATGGTATTTTCATGGTCAGTTGCTATTATCGCACTGCTATTTTCAACGTTGGTTGGTTTGATCTTTGGTTATATGCCCGCTAAACGTGCTGCAAACTTAAAACCAATTGAAGCCTTAGCCCATGAATAAAAAAAATTAGAGATGGCTGTTCAGTGAGCAATGTCTGTATTAACAGGCATTCAAAGTTCGAGATACTAAAGTTAACATTTTTTATCGTGGAATTTATTGTTGCAAATCAGTCTAATATTTTAACTGCAAATTCGATTATTTTACTTACTAAACCGTAAGTACTTCTCATCCTTCTTCTGCCTCAATAAGCTTTTAATTCGCCTTGTTGCACTACCACATCCGCAGTATGACGAGGGGAAATATGGCACTTTTGCTTTAAAGTTTATTTAAAAAATAAAGATCAATAAGAACCATAGATAAATTTATCTCATGAGGCTGATATGACAAAACTCCTAACCACTAGTTTATT
The DNA here is from genome assembly GCF_056779945.1 of Acinetobacter sp. ANC_7635. NCBI lineage: Bacteria > Pseudomonadati > Pseudomonadota > Gammaproteobacteria > Moraxellales > Moraxellaceae > Acinetobacter > Acinetobacter sp. ANC_7635. The sequence goes on from NZ_JBWYIS010000004.1 coordinate 148,875, forward strand.
TGTGACCACCATTGCTTTAAGTGGCTGTAATGATTCTGATGATAAAAGTCCAAAAGATTCATCAAATCCATCTCCACTCACTTTGCAGACTTATACTCCTGGAGAGGATGCTGTTTTTGCCGTTGCATCAACTTTAATTTCAGGAAAAAAAGATGCTATTTTGGTCGATGCTCAATTTCAGAATCAATACGCTAAAGACGTAATCAATCTGATTAAGAAATCAGGTAAAAATTTAAAATATATTTATATTTCCCATAGTGACCCTGACTATTATTTTGGAACCAATGAAATTTTAAAAGCATTTCCAAATGCTAAGGTTGTTTCAACTGCGCAGACAGCTTATTTAATACAAGCCTCTAAAGAAGATAAGTTATCAGTTTGGCAGCCACAATTAGCAAAAAGCGATGCCCCTGAAAAGATTATTATTCCTGAAGCCTTAAATTCAGGATATATGGAATTAGATGGGCAAAAGCTTCAAGTCCAACTTGATCCAGAAGATTCCGCACATAGTTTCTTATGGATTCCAAGTTTAAAAACGGCATTGGGTGGTATTTCGGTCGCTTATGGTGAGCATTTGTGGATGGCCGATACCAATGGTGTGCAAGGGATCGATCTTTGGAAGAAGCAAATTGATAAAATACTGAGTTTAAATCCTGAAAAAGTGATCCCAGGTCATTATGTAAAAAGTGACTTTTCACCTAAGCCATTGGATTGGATTAAAGGGTATTTAACGAACTTTAAAACAGCAGTTACTGAAAATCAAAGCTCGGAGGGGATTTTTGGATATATGAAAGCAAAGTATCCAGATCTTGAGTCGAGTGAAGAAGTACTAAAAATGTCTGCACAAGTATTTGCCAAAGAAACCGATTGGAAAGTTGCATCTCCTTATCCGCCAATAGGACAAAAAATTCAAGTCGATTTTACGAGTTTGAAATTTTATCTTGATTTCAAAGACCACAAAAACCTAACTTTTACAGGTGCCGGTGGCGCAGTTGGGCCAGATCTTTCTGAAGCGGTAAAATACACACCTGTTGAAATTGCTAAAAATATTTTTATGGTTTATTGGCATGAGGATAAATCAGGAGATAATGTCGTTCATATTCAAGATTATAATCGAGATGTCGTTTACACCAACATTGCTGGGAATGATGGAACAATTCATCTTAAAGGCAAAATACAGGGCGTCAAAGGTGTAATCAAGGACATCGGTTTACAACAAGTATTGAACAAACCATTCTTCGCTATTGGACAGACTTTGGCGTTAAACATCAATGGTCAAACGCAGCGTCTTGAATTCAAAGACCAAAGTCTTTTAAATATCACATCAGGACAAAATACATCTGCCAATATTGAATATTTAGCCACACAGGTTGGACCTGAGCAGTTTATGGTGTATTGGACAGATGATGCGACTAAAGAAAATGTTGTACTTATCATCGATCAAAAGCAAAAGATCATTTACCAAAATATCGCAATGCCAGATGGAAAATTTAATCATCATCGAGGTACATTTAGTCTTCTACCGAAATAATGAAGATTTAGTCCTTTCTATGCTGAGTAAGAGTACCTTCGGGTGCTCGAGTTTTTGATCAATTTAACATAGAAAAATGGCAGAGCTAATCTTAAACATTTTATGCATTCGATGAATGTCATTGAAAAAACCATTATGAATTTGCTTGTATAATGTACAAAAAAGCGTAATATCGCTTTCCCATCATCTAGGGTGGTTAAACTGAAGGTAATATAAAATGGCAAAGAAAAAAGCGTTGCCAGAAGTTGTGATTCACAACTTTGTGGCAAAACATATGCATGAAGTCAACAAAAGCCAAGTTTTTGTAGATCGTAAGAAAAATGCAAAACGTGGCTATAGCAAGCACAAAAAAGGGAGATATTCGAATGATTATCTCCCTTTTTTTATATGCCTAAACACGTGAAGGTTAGTCTGCTCCACCGATACTTCCACCGCAATCTATATCAACATGTGATGATAATTCGCTCATTTGGTGTTCAGAATTCATCGTTGAGCCATGACCTAGCGTATGATTTGAAATAGGTTTGTTAGGTGTTGAACTACTTTTTAATTTACTAATATATAAATGAAATAGAATTACCGAGATCGCTACGAAAAACATGAAGATAAAAAAAGCCAATTGATCATGTTGTTACTCAGCTCTTTCTCTGCTTAAACCGAGATTCATATTAGGCATTTACAATACGATTCGATTTCACCATATCCGCTAAACCATGATGACGGAAATAATATTCCATCCAACTTTTTACAATGAGTGGATTATTCATTTTCACCACTTCATCTAAAAGCGTTTGCGCATCTACCATTGGAACATGACAAATTGCTTTACGGACTCTGAGAATATTGCTCGAACTCATTGAAAGTGTATTAAAGCCCATCGCCATCAGTAAAATTGCTGAGAGTGGATCGCCAGCCATTTCACCACAAATACTGACAGGTTTGTCATATTTATGACACTCTTGAACTAAGCGTTGCAATGCTCGAAGCACTGAGGGATGGAAGTGAGAATAAACACTCGATACACGTGGGTTATTACGGTCGACTGCCAACAAATATTGGATTAAATCATTCGAACCCACAGAGAAGAAATCAACTAATTCTGCAAACTCACCAATTTGAAGTAAAACACTAGGTACTTCCACCATGATGCCAATTTTAGGACGATTAATTTTAACTTGTTCTTCTTCCTGAACCGCAGCTAAGTCACGCTCAATAATATAAAGCGCTTCTTCTACTTCACTGACGCTGGTGATCATTGGCAGCAAAATATGCAAATTATTCAAACCAACACTGGCTTTTAACATCGCACGAATTTGTGAAGAGAAAATCTCAGGATGATCCAAGGTGAAACGAATCCCTCTCCATCCTAATGCTGAGTTTTCTTCTTCTATTTCGAAATAAGGTAAATCTTTATCTGCACCAATATCCAAAGTACGCATCACGACTGGTTTATTGGCAAAGTGACTAAGTTGTTGACGGTAAATCGCCCGTTGCTCTTCTTCACCCGGGAAACGATCACGCAACATAAATGGAATTTCTGAACGATAGAGTCCGACACCTTTGGCACCACGTTGTACACCACGCACGACATCAATCATTAAACCTGTATTCACAAGTAAGCGTACTGCAACACCATCAGGAGTGATGGCATCTTTGGTTTCATACTGTTTAAGATCTTTGGCAATTTGTTCTTCTTCTTTTTGGATGTCACGATAACGTTGACGTAAACGGCGTGGTGGATTGATAAATACACGTCCTTGATAGGCATCAACAATCATTTCCACATCATCAAGTGTGGTTACTGGAAGCTCGGTTACCCCAACGACTGTCGGGATACCCAAAGCACGTGCCACAATCACCATATGTGAATTGGCAGCCCCTTCAGACGTCACAATCGCTGCAATCTTATCGACAGGTAGTTCAACCAATGCTGCCGTACTGATTTCCTCACCCACGATGATACTGTCATTACTCAGTTCACGATGACTCAGATCATCTTCTTGAAGTGCTGCTAAAATACGTCGCCCAAGGTCTTTTAGGTCTGCAACACGTTCTCGTAAATAATCGTCTTCCATTTGTGCAAAGATTGCCACATGACGATCTATAACGTGTTTAACTGCACCTTGAGCCCAGTGACCATCACGGATTAACTCTTTGATTTCAGCAGGCAGGGCATTCTCATCCAACATTCTCAAGAATACGCTAAATAATGCACGTTCCTCAGACATCAAAGAATCTTGCATTTTTTCATCAAGTGATTGAATTTCTTGGCGAACTGAATCAACCGCATGATCAAGTAATTCAAGCTCTTCACTAATATCTTCAGCTTCGCGGTCAGGTACTGAACCTAAATCTGCGGGTGGATAAAGAATAAGTGCACGACCTAATGCAATACCACCTGCACCTGATGATCCTTGAAATGTTTTATAGGTTGGAGAATTATTTGGCTTACGGAAAACATCAATATTTCCAACTGCATGCGCATGGGCGATAACGCCAGAAAGTTGCGCACAAAGTGTGACTAAAAACGATTCAGCAGCTTCGCTAAAGTCTTGTGGTTCAGTATTTTGAACCACGAGAACACCCATGACTTTTCGACGATACATGACAGGAACGCCAAGGAAAGAGTTATAAATCTCTTCACCCGTTTCTGGGAAATACGCGAAACGCTCATGCTTAAACGCATTCTCGATATTGACGATTTCCTCGCGTTGCCCAACGAGTCCGACCAAACCCTCACCCAGCTGCAGTGAGACATTGCCAATAGATTCAGCATTTAAGCCTTTGGAAGCCATCAAAACGTAACGTTGGTTACGTTCATCAAGTAAATAAATAGAGCACACATCTACATGCATTGCTTCAGAAATTTGGTTGACCATAATTTCTAACGAATCATGCAAACTGACAGACGCATTGATTTCTTGGACAATGCGCCGTAAAGAGTCTAATTGCATGTTCGACATGTAGCGGTGCTCCTCTTAAAGGGATGTAATTATGGTGATTATTCAAATAGTCGAAATAAAAATCAAACATTTAAATTCAATGTTTAATATAAATCATGCTATGGCAGATGCATACACAATTCCAACATGGCACGACGGTAAACATCTTTTTTGAAGTTCACCACTTGGCCTAGTGGATACCAATAGCTGACCCATTGCCATTGATCAAACTCTGGCGGATCATTTAAGTTCAACTGAATATGATTCGTTGACGCGACTAATTTCAATAAAAACCATTTTTGCTTTTGTCCGATACACACAGGATCAGAATCTGATCTGATGTAGCGAAGTGGCAAACGATAATGTAACCAACCTTCGGTCTGAGCAATTATTTGGACGTGCTCCGGCAATAACCCGACTTCTTCACGGAGTTCCCTGAAAAGTGCCTGTTCTGGAGTTTCACCAAATTGGATGCCTCCTTGAGGAAATTGCCAAGCATTGTGACCAATGCGTTTTGCCCATAAAACTTGTCCAATATCATTTGCCAAAATGATCCCGACATTCGGTCGGAAACCTTCTGAGTCGATCATTTGGCACCTAAAATTTATTAAATTCGTTGACTTTGGGTTCGGGGGCATCCACTCTCTATGCCCGACTCGAAAAGTTCAAAGTAATAATGTTTTAAAATTGCTATGATCTTAACGAATTTCTATCGACTAGCGGAGATAGATTTACATTTTTTTTCTTAAATTTCAGTTTGAACGAGTAATTTCATGAAATTGGCGTTGTTTGATTTAGATCACACCTTGTTAAATACCGACTCTGACCATTCTTGGGGCGAGTTTTTAGTCAATGAAGGCTTGGTTGATCCAGTTCGACATCGCGCCATGAATGACAAATTTTATGAAGACTACAAAGCAGGACAACTTGATCCAATTGCCTACAACGAATTTGTATTTGAATTTTTAACGCAACATGACAATGAGTATTTGACCGACTTACATCAGCTTTTTATGCAAAAAGTGATTCGACCTCAAATGCGTCCTGAAGGTTATAAAGCGATTCAACGTCATCAAGATGCTGGGCATCAATTAGTAGGAATTACCGCAACATCAGATTTTATTACTGCACCTATTTTTCGTGAATTTGGTATTACAGAAATTATTGCAACCAATGCAGAAGTGGTTGATGGTAAATATACGGGTAAAGTCATTAATATTCCGTGTTATCAAAAAGGTAAATTGGCACGATTAGATCAATGGCTCGAGGGACGAGACGTTACTGAATCATGGGCATATTCAGACTCCATTAACGATCGATTCTTATTGGAATATGCGGATCATGCGATTGCAGTCAACCCAGATGATCGTCTTGAAGGATTGGCTAAAGAGCAGGGTTGGGATATCCAAGACTGGTCCATTTAAGACAGTTTTATTCTCAAAATTAAATCATTGCTAAAGCCATTGTATCAATGGCTTTTTTTCATTGATCAGCATTGAAATAACTTGAGATGAAATTCAGCATAAATTTACAGACGCTTTCATCCCTTAGTGATACCTTATGCGCAAACAACTAACTTAAAATTAATCAAAATCATAAGGAATATACGATGATAAATGCAGAGCCAAGAATGACCAACTTATTTGAGCAATTAGGATTGGATTCTAGCGAGCAAGCTATTGCAGAATTTATTGAAACACATCAGTTAGAAGCTGAAACCTTTTTGACTGAAGCAAGTTTTTGGTCTGAAGGTCAACGTCAATTTTTGAAAGAAAAATTATGTTCAGATGGTTCATGGGCATTAATTATCGATCAGCTCAATGAGTCTTTACATGAAGATTCATTGAAGAAAAAAGCTTAAGTAGCTCACTTGTCTTAAAAAGTAAAAAGTCATCTGATTAGATGACTTTTAAATATCGAGTGCTGAAATTATTTCATTAAATCAACCAATGCTTTGGCTGCCTTAGATTGGGTGCGTCCCGGATGCCAAACCATACCCAATTGACGCTGCATTTCTAAATTAATATCCAGTCTGACCAGGTCTTGATTGACTAAAGTACTTGGCAAGACAGACCAACCTAACCCAATAGAAGCCAACATGCGAATGGATTCAAGCGGATTATTGCTCATGGACACTTTAGGTTTTAATCCATTTTTTTCAAATTCTGCAAGGGTGATCTGCGCTGTATATGTTTGAGCTGCAGGTAATAAACTTGGATACTGCATGAGATCTTCAAGGCTTAAATTTTTCATATTTGCCAATGGATGAAAAACTGCAGCAACGAAAACCAAAGGATCACTCCATAAAGGAACATATTTTAAACGTTCATCTAGGACAGGGGGTAAGGTTAAGAATGCCAGTTCAAGATCACCAGCTAACACTTTTTCATGCGCTTGTTCTGAATCTACAAAATGCACATCTAATGTCACATCAGGATATTGCTGAACATAGCTTTTTAAATGTTGCGGTAAATGATGTAATCCAATGTGATGGCTGGTACCAACTTTAAGCTTTCCTTTAATCTGATTTTGGTCGTGGCTTAAGGTGTGATGAATATCACCTAGTTCATTTAACCAATTTTTAACTTTTGGAAGCAGGGAATGAGCCGCATGGGTGGCTTGTACACCTCGGCCAGCAGATTCAAATAATTTGACACCAAAATAATCTTCTAAACTATGAATACGTTTGGTAACAGCGGGCTGAGTGATAAATAGTTGATCAGCTGCCATAGAAATCGAACCCGTTTCCATGACTTTTATAAAAGCTTCAAAGGCAGCAAGATTCATAATTTAAACTCGGTTATGAAAATATTATTTAATTATAAAATAAATTTATATCTATTGCGAAGTAATTCTTCATAAACTGTTGCAAAAAAAGCCGCATAGTGCGGCTTAGATGAGGAGGATCACAGGTGAAACTATGCGACGATATTTTCTTCCTGTTGTATCGTTTTTTTCTCCCACACGCGTTCGTGAATGAAATAAGCCACGGCTTGTACAGTAGGCTCAAGTAAACTCAAAGTAATTGCCATCCAAATGCTGCCTGTGACAAGGTAGCCTACAATCATGGCTACCGTAATGTGCATAATATAGTAGCTTAATGTTTTTTTGAACATGCGTTGATTATCTTCAACAAATTTTTGAATATGTGCCATGTGAACATCCTCAGTTGGTGGTGATCTTGGAGATGTTTAAATGATAAGCATTCTTATTTAATCTGTAAAAGCGAATATTATTTTTAAATTAATCGTTTTTATAGATGGTTTTTGTGTTTAAATTGATTCTAAAAAGTTTTTAAACTAATAAAAATGATAAATTAGATTTATGTGAATAGGCCGTTATAATCGTAATTAATGACAGAATTACCCAGTCCAGTGGAGCAAATCGACATGGCAGGCGAAACCCAAAAAGCAGAAACTCAAACAAAAAAAACGTTGTACGATAAATTGTGGGACGATCATTTAGTTAAACAACGCGATGATGGTTCTTCTTTACTTTATATCGACCGTCACTTGTTGCATGAAGTGACTTCTCCACAAGCTTTTGAAGGCTTACAACTTGCAGGACGTAAACCTTGGCGTTTAAGTGCAAACGTGGCAACTCCTGACCATAACGTACCAACGTCTACGAAAGAGCGTTCTGAAGGGATTGCGGGGATCGAAGATGATACTTCACGTATCCAAGTGCAAACTTTAGATGATAACTGTAAAACATTTAATGTTGCACAGTTTGATATCAACGATGTCCGTCAAGGGATCGCACACGTTGTTGGACCTGAGCAAGGTTTAACTTTACCGGGTATGACGGTTGTTTGTGGTGACTCTCATACAGCGACGCATGGTGCGTTTGGTTGCTTGGCACACGGTATTGGGACATCAGAAGTTGAACATGTATTGGCAACGCAATGTTTAGTTCAAAAGAAAATGAAAAACATGTTAGTACGTGTTGATGGTAAATTGGGTCAAGGCGTAACACCAAAAGACGTGGTTTTAGCGATTATCGGTAAAATTGGTACTGCTGGTGGTACTGGACATGCGATTGAGTTTGGTGGTCAAGTATTCCGTGACATGTCGATCGAAGGTCGTATGACGGTATGTAATATGGCGATTGAAGGCGGTGCCCGTGTCGGTATGGTTGCTGTAGATGAGAAAACCATTGAATATGTGAAAAACCGTCCTTATGCACCGAAAGGTGAGCAGTGGGATCAAGCTGTAGCTTATTGGAATACTTTACATTCTGATGAGGGTGCACACTTTGATACAGTGGTTGTATTACAAGGTGAAGAGATTGAGCCACAAGTGTCTTGGGGTACATCTCCTGAGATGGTGATTCCTGTATCGCAAGCAGTACCGACATTAGAACAAGCAAAAGATGATGTACAACGTAACGATTGGACACGTGCTTATCAATATATGGGCTTAACCGCGGGTCAAGCATTGTCTGATATTAAATTGGATCGCGTATTTATCGGTTCTTGCACCAACTCTCGTATTGAAGATATCCGTGCGGCAGCTGAAGTTGCAAAAGGCAAAAAAGTTGCAAGCACGATTAAGCAAGCGATGGTTGTTCCGGGTTCTGGCTTAGTCAAAGCACAAGCAGAAGCTGAAGGTTTGGATAAAATCTTAATTGAAGCTGGTTTTGAATGGCGTGAGCCGGGTTGCTCAATGTGTTTAGCAATGAACGCAGACAAATTACAACCAGGTGAGCACTGTGCATCAACATCAAACCGTAACTTCGAAGGTCGTCAAGGTAATGGTGGTCGTACGCATTTAGTGAGTCCAGCGATGGCAGCAGCAGCGGCAATTGCAGGTCACTTTGTAGATGTGCGTACGTTCTAAGCAAACCTAGAAATGAGTTATGTAACTGAAGTGAAATGCTCACTGACTAGAGACTCAGTTTGCATGGGGGATGATGTAAATGTTCCTCATTTGTTACAGACTCACATTGTAAAATATGAACAGAGTGAACAGTTTTTCAATGAAATTTTAAAACACTATTCATTTCCAGCTATGGCATGTTGGTCTTGTTATTTAAATGATGAACTGTTTGCACTCATTAAATTTGATCATAAAGAAAATGGAGTCCATGTGGAGTACAAATATTTAAAAGATAAAGTTGAACTGTTAAAAGTTAATTTTATACATTTTAGATATGATAGTTCTTGTGAAACATGGTCTTGATTCCATTAGGTAGTAATCATGAAAAAATATACCGTTGAACAAGGTATCGTTGCACCATTAGATCGTGCCAATGTCGATACAGATTTGATTATTCCAAAGCAGTTTTTAAAATCAATTAAGCGTACAGGTTTTGGTGCGAATTTATTTGATGAATTACGTTATTTGGATGAAGGTTATTTGGGTCAAGATAACTCAAAACGTCCTCTAAACCCTGACTTTGAGTTGAACAAGCCTCGTTACCAAGGCGCATCAATTTTGATCTCACGTGCTAACTTTGGTTGTGGTTCAAGCCGTGAACACGCGCCATGGGCTTTAGAAGAATATGGTTTCCGTACCGTAATCGCACCAAGCTATGCAGACATTTTCTACAACAACAGCTTTAAAAATGGCATGTTACCAGTGATCTTGTCTGAAGAGATTGTGGATCAATTATTCAAAGAGTGTGCAGCTCAAGAAGGTTATCAGTTAACGATTGATCTTGAAGCACAAGAAGTGCGTACACCATCTGGTGAAGCATTTAAATTTGAAGTTGATCCATTCAGAAAGCACTGTTTGTTGAATGGTTTAGATGATATTGGTTTAACGTTACAAGCGGCAGAAGATATTCGTGCTTATGAGGAAAGAACTAAAGCTGTTCGTCCATGGGTATTCCAAGAAATCAAAGCGTAACTGACACTTTAAGCTATAGTGCTCTGATTCAAGTCTTGCTAATATCGGTGCAAAATTATTCTTTTAGTTTTGCGCCGTTTGGTGAGGTTGGGCACAAATGAAGGCAAAAGTTTTATTACGCTATGCGTTTTTCGGATTGTCTGTCGCCGTTTTATCCGCTTGTCAGACCGTAGACCGATTACAACTGAAAAAGATTAAAGAAACGCCTGAAACCAGAAATCATGCTTTGATTTATTGCTCAGGAACGCTGAATTGTGAGTTTGAAAGATTCGATGAGCATCCCATTGTTGATGCTCAATCTCGAAGATTAGATCAGCGTGCGATCAAGCAAGGTATCGTGCGATTAAATGCTGGCTCTTTGAAAGATCCGCAAGCCTTATATCTTTCAGTTCCTGCTGGACTGCATGAAGTGGTGGTTCGCTTTTATCCGATTTCAGAGGAAAAAGCAGAAACTATTAATGTCATCCATCGCTTCGAAGCAAAAAAAGATTACCGATTTGTAATGTTTAGAGATCGAAGCAGTGGGAAAAAAAGTTTACTTGATGCTTCTGCACCAGAGCCATTATGTGTTGACTTGTTGCAAGAGCAACAAACCATTCGTCGTTTCTGCAAACCCTATAATGTTCTCAATGGACTAGGTGAGTTTGTGGAACAAAAAAATTTAAAAACACGTTAGTTCATACTAACTTTATAAATGGAAAATCTCATGTCTAAACAAATCTTGATTTTAGCTGGTGACGGCATTGGTCCTGAAATTGTAAAAGCAGCTGAACAGGTCCTCACCCGTGTCAATGAAAAATTCAATCTAGATTTAACATGGGAACAAGGTTTATTGGGTGGCGCTGCAATTGATGCGCATGGTTCACCTTATCCAGAAGTTACCTCTGAACAAGCAAAAAAAGCAGATGCGATTTTGTTAGGTGCTGTTGGTGGTCCGAAGTGGGACACAATTGAGCGCTCAATTCGTCCTGAGCGTGGTTTATTGAAATTACGTAGCGAACTTAACCTTTTCGCTAACTTGCGCCCAGCGATCTTGTATCCTCAATTGGCAGATGCTTCAAGTTTGAAACCTGAAATTGTTTCAGGCTTAGATATTTTAATTGTCCGTGAATTAACTGGTGGTATTTACTTCGGTCAACCACGTGGTATTCGCGAATTAGAGAATGGTGAGAAGCAAGGCTTTAATACCGACGTATATGCAGAGTCAGAAATCAAACGTATTGCTAAAGTGGCGTTTGAAATGGCGAAACTACGCGGTGGTAAAGTGTGTTCAGTAGATAAGGCAAATGTTCTTGAAGTCACTGAGCTTTGGAAACAAACAGTAACTCAGTTACATGCTGAACAGTATGCTGACATTAACTTGTCACATATGTACGTTGACAATGCAGCAATGCAATTGGTTCGTGCACCTAAACAATTTGATGTGATCGTAACAGGTAACTTGTTCGGTGATATCTTGTCTGATGAGGCTGCGATGTTGACTGGTTCAATCGGTATGTTGCCATCAGCTTCATTAGATGAAAATGGTAAAGGGATGTATGAGCCTTGTCATGGTTCAGCACCAGATATCGCAGGTCAAAATATCGCAAACCCATTGGCAACAATTTTATCTGTTGCAATGATGCTTCGATATACGTTCCGTCAAGAAGCTGCAGCAAAAGCGATTGAAGATGCAGTAGGGAATGTTTTAGATCAAGGTTTACGTACAGCTGACATTATGTCTGAAGGCATGAAGAAGGTCGGGACAATTGAAATGGGTGAAGCAGTTGTTGCAGCGCTTAACTAATTTCAGTTGATTCATTCAAAACGCAGCCTATGAGCTGCGTTTTTTATTGCCGAGCTTTCGAAAGCGATATTTTTTTTTAACTAAAAACACTCGAGCAAGTCATTACGTTACCGTATCACAGCTTTGCTGAAGCTGCACGTACAGGAATAACAAAATCATTTTCATCTCTCATCGAATTTCCCATTGGAATCGAGGTGTTGACTATACGTTCAAAGGTGAAAATGGATCGATCATCTCGAATCTCAAGATTGGGCTTCAGCTTAATGTTAAAAGAATTCAACTCGGTAGTTTATCGGATATGTTGGATATCTTGTCCTACAAATTGTGAAACATAAGTATTCATATTTTTTTTGTTCTGAAAATTTGCTGTTTGGCATGCCGTAAACAGGAAAAGTGTAAATATGCAGATGGGCAAAAAACACAATTTATTTAGTGCACGAAATAGTGGGGCAGTACGACGATTTTTTTGTGGTTGAGTGTGTATATGAGGATTGTTTTTATATTTGATTGAAAGTTAAGAATAAATAGTGAGTTTAATTATTCTATATATCTGAATTTATCTCTTATCACAAAGACAGGCGATTGATTTAGCTGAATGAACTTTCTATGCGATTCATAAAATAAAAGTACAAAAACAAAAAAGCCACTCAATGTGGCTTTTCGCTTACTAACACTTAGCGTGCACGGTAAGTAATGCGACCCTTAGATAAGTCATAAGGTGTCATTTCAACTTTAACACTGTCGCCAGTCAAAATACGAATATAGTGTTTACGCATTTTACCAGAAATGTGTGCAATTACTTCGTGACCGTTTTCTAAACGTACACGGAACATAGTATTAGGAAGCGTTTCGGTGACAACGCCTTCGAACTCGATAAGTTCCTCTTTATTGGCCATAGCCTACCTGATGATCAAATTGGAAAGGCGCAAATTATAGGCAAAATTTTAGAAAAAAACAAGGTTAAACCAAGTTCAGTCGGCGTTTCTATGGTCAAACTTGTCGAACAAACAAATAAAATTTTTAAACAAAAAAATGCTTAACTATGTTGTCAGTTTGGTCAATCGACTGTAATCTAATTCATAAGTTTTAAGTAAATATTAATAACATACAAGGAAGGGCACTGCGTGAGTCAGCTAACTGATGCTTCGGTTGTTCTACGATTAGGTTATCAAGCAATTCGTCGTGCTGGATTGCCCACAGAAGAAATTTTAACAAAAGCGGGTGTGGCCTTAAATCAAGTAGATCAAAATGCGCGTACGCCTTTAAGCGCGCAGTACGCTTTCTGGGTTGCTGCCGAAGAAGTCAGTAAAGATCCAGACATTGGTCTACATTTAGGTGAGCATTTACCACTTTATCGTGGTCAAGTGATTGAACATCTTTTTATTTCATCTGAAAATTTTGGCGAAGGCCTGAAAAGGGCTTTAGCATATCAACGTCTAATCAGTGATGCATTTCATGCCAAATTGGTTATTGAAGATGATCGTTGCTACCTAACCAATGGTGAACAACCTTTCTCTGAAAACCTAGTCAATCGTCATTTTTCTGAGTGCGCGATTTCAGGCATTTTAAGATTCTTCAAATTTATTACTGAAGGTCGTTTTCAACCTATATATATCGATTTTAACTTTAGCGAGGGTGCTTCAGACGATGAGTATTTCCGTGTATATGAGTGCCCGGTAAGTTTAGGCCAAAAAGAAACGCGACTTTATTTTGATCCTGCAATTTTAGATTATGTACTTTGGCAAGCCGAGCCAGAATTACTTCAACTGCATGAGCAGTTGGCGATTGAAAAATTACAGGAGTTGGCTCGATACGATTTAGTGGGTGAGGTGCGCCGTGCTATTGGATCAACACTTGAGAGTGGAGAAACAACGCTAGAAACTGTGGCAGCTCAGTTGAATATTACCCCACGTCGTTTGAGAACACAGCTCAGTGAAGCCAATACAAGCTTCCAGCAAATTTTATCTGACTATCGTTGTCGTTTAGCTAAAAAACTTTTGGCAAATACCAATGAAAGCGTAGAGAGAATTGTCTATCTGACGGGTTTCTCGGAACCAAGTACGTTCTATCGGGCCTTTAAACGATGGACCAATGAGACACCTGTTGAATATCGTAAGCGGAAACAGCGCTAAAAAAGTCCCTTCTTATGAAGGGATTTTTTTCTATTTAATTCAAAATAAAAATCTATTCAGGCATGTTTAACCAATGAGGGCCTAGGGGTACTTTAGGCAAGTTAAACTCTTCAGGATAGTGTGCTTGGATAAAGTAAAGGCCGTCAGGTGGTGCTGTGATCCCTGCTGCTTTACGGTCTTCTGCTGCGAATATTTCATCGATATGGTCAATGCCGTACATCCCCTGACCAATTTCCAGTAAACAGCCCATAATATTACGAACCATGTGATGTAAAAAACCATCTGCTTGGATGTCAAGAACAAGGTAAGCACCGTGTTTGATGAGTTTGCAATGGCTCACATGGCGTACAGGTTGGTTGGATTGACACGCAGCAGCTCGAAAACTTTCAAAGTTATGAGTACCCTCAAATTTTGAGGCTGCAGCAATCATTTTATCTACATCAAGTGGGTAATAAGCATGCGTTACTTGTTTGTGGAGTAAGGCAGGGCGCATGGGGCTGTTATAAACGACATAACGATAACGGCGAGCCTGCGCTTTAAAGCGTGCATGAAAATCACTATCCATTTCTTGAATCCATTGGATGGCAATATCTTTAGGAAGTGTACTGTTAGCCCCCATAAGCCAGCCACGAATTGGACGTATTGCATTTGTGTCAAAGTGAGCCACCATATTTGTGGCATGAACACCTGCATCTGTTCGACCCGCACCATGCAAAATGATGGGTTCATCAGCAATTTTGCTCAACACTTTTTCCATGGTTTCTTGTACGCTCGGCACACCAGGTTGCTGTGTTTGCCAACCTCGATACCGAACGCCACTAAACTCAATTCCGATTGCAAAACGCGGCATTTGAACCTCTAATTTGATGAATCATACCAATGTTTTAACCATTGATCTGTGGAGGGGTATTGTAAATACATTTTTAGAATTTTGGCATAAAGATCGGCATCACTGAGTGTATCGTCTATTAAAATATCAGATGCTTGAATCCAACTGCTAATTGCATAGCGTTGATCTAATTCTCCAAACATGACCTGACTACTTAATATAATATGGCAGCCTAAGGCACGAAGCTGCTTCAAAATATCTGTGGTATCCGCATTAATTGCTAAATTACCGGTTCCATATGCTTGAAGTATGAGTACATGAGGCGGATTGTCGATAAAACGCGTTAAATGCTGATTGAATAATTTGATTTCAATGGGGCGAAGACTCAGATTCGCAATATTGAGTTGTATCGAGCGTTCAATATGTTGCTCAGTAATGTTGAAAAAAGAACTTGATATGGGCTTGATGACATTTGTAAATGCTTCACCACAAAATGCATTTAGTGCCGTGCGATGAGTCTTGACTGCAGTTCTGGCATGAAAAATTTGATGGTTAAAGCATAAGTAAACACCATCAGACATATTTTCCATATGTTGGATGGCATGATTCAGATTATCTAAAGCATCGCTCGATGGATGCAAAGATGTCGCTGCATGATTGAGCAGAGGAAATTGGCTACCTGTGATAATGACTCGACACGTATCATGGAGAAATCGAGAAAGAATAGCCGCAGCATAACTCATGGTATCGGTACCATGAATGACAATAAAATTTTGAAATTGTTTAGCTTGTAATTGTTGAATTTGTTGGATTAACAGCAACCAATCACGCGCCGTACATGCACTACTGTCTTTAATCTCATGAGCCTGGACAAGCTCGATTTGATTTTGAACGGGCAAAATTTCTTTTAATTGCGGAAAAAAATCGGCAGCAGGCATAGGCGCTAAAGGTTCACCAACGCAACCAAATGTCCCACCCATATAGATTAAAGCTATTTTTGAACTCATAAAAAAAGCAGCCTGATTAGACTGCTTCATATTAAGATTAATTGGAATCAGATTCCATGCTCTCTCGGAGTTTTGCTGCACGCATTTTTTGTTCGTCATTGTAATGCGATTCATATTCCGTAATTAATTTTTCTGCTTCATCAAACGCGCCAAATTTAATGTATTGATCCGCTAAATCTAAGTTAAGTTGAATTTCATCAACGTTGAGTAATTCAGGAAAACGTTGTACAAGAGGATCATCAGGACGATTCGGATTCATTTTTATCGCAGATGTTTCATGCGAATGATTCTGTTGCACTTCTACATTTTCATCTGATGAATTGAGGTCAAAATTAAACTCGTTTGTCGGTTCAATTGAGCTTTCTATTGTAGATTTTGAATCAAGATTTTCCTCAAAGTCGAAAGTTACAAAATCTAAAATCTGATCATTTACGCTTTGCTTTGAAACTTTTGCTGAGCTAGATGTTTCAGCATCAAAGTTAAAATCATCTGAAAGATCAAAAGTGAGTTCATCCTTGGATGTTGTTGTTTGAGAATGAGACTGTTCCGATTGATCTGAAAAGTTAAATTCCAATGGATCGATTTCAATATTCAGTTCTTGTAGATTTTTTTCTGATGGAGAAGAACTCAGTGCTGAATGAGGGAGATCTGTTTTTTCACCCCATTCTTGACTCAAATCAAGTGTGAAGTCGAGATTTTGGATGGACTCATTTTCTGAAGCACGGTTCTCTCTAGCGGTCGACTGCACTGATTCTGTTTGTGATTTATTTTCAGACTGAAAACTGGTGAAGTCTAAATCAAACTCTAAGGGTGCGCGATCTTCAGTCGATTGATTGGTTGTTTCAGATTCAGTCTGTGTTTGAGCATTTTGCTCGAAAGTTAAATCTGTCGTTATAAATTCTAAAGATGTTTGCTCTTTTGATGCAGGAGCCTTCTCATCAACTTGCTCGAATGGATGTTGTGAAGTGGGTTGAGGTGTATCTTCCATAAAAAAATCGAGTTCAAAATGCTCGTTTTGCGATGGAGTCTCCTGTTCAGTTGCCTGCTGATTTTCAGCCTGATCAGAAGGGAGCTGGTCAATGATTTCTTCATTGGTTTTATTGAGCGTAAACTCTTCTGCTAAATCGAGCTGTTCTGAGCTAAATACAAAATGAGCAGTAGGTTCAGCAGAGACATGCTCAGTTTCTTCTTCAGGGGTGCTTTTCTTCTCTTTGGCTTGTAAGGGATGTGGGTATTGTTCTGTTTCAAACACAAATGTTGAGCTTTGAGAAGGAAGAGAAGATTGCTCTGTGGTCTCATTTGTTTCAGTGGGTGTGCTTTCCTGAGAGCTATGTTGTTCATCCTGAGACTTGATGAGATGATCAAAAGCTTGTTCTGATTGCACTGCAGGAATTTCAGTTATAAAACTGGTGCTATGAAACTGTGCAGCATGACGAGGCTGATTCTCAGTGTTCGATATATCCCGTGATTCTTTCGCAATTTCTTTATTATGTTCCGCTTCTTTTGCAGCTTTAAGTTTGTCTTCAGCTTCATCCGCAATGTAATGTAATCCAGTGGAGCGTAAATAATTACTTAATTGTTTTAAAGCAAATTCATCATTCTGTAGGATGTGAATATCAATCAAATACGAGTAAAGCTCATGTTGTCTAGGATCACGATTCAATGCTTGATTGATTTTTGCTTCGGCTGACATATAGCTTTCTGATTGAATTAAGTATTCAATGCTGGCTTTAAGTTCATCAGCCACTGGTTCGGCACTTAAGTCTTGTGGTGCGCCATGACCGTGCTGTGAATAGGCTTGTTGTGGGGTGGAGCGAGTTTTAGGGCTTTTCTTAGCGCGTTTTACACTCACATTTTTTTTAGATTTTGTTGATCCTGTGTCACCATTTTTTTGTTTATCCTCACGTTTTTTGAGCACCAGTGCGATTAACAGCAAGACGACAAATGGAATGACATACAACATAATTTTTCCCCTTCATTGAATTCAATGAATTTATTGCAAATCTAATACCTGAGTGCTCGAAATATTGGACTGTTTTTAATCCCGATTTTTTATATTCTCAGTTCATCATTATGCATCGATCAAGATGTTCGAAATAAGAAGTGATGAGATTGTAATTTAACTGTTTTTTGTATAGATGTCATAATATTTCCTTTCAAATAGCACTCCAAGCTCTAATCAATTCAAATTGCATAAAAAAAGCCGATCTAATCAGACCGGCTTTTTATTGAAGTGACTATTAAAAATTAAGCATTTTTATAGTCAATCAAGATGCGTAGCATACGGCGTAAAGGTTCAGCAGCACCCCAAAGTAATTGGTCACCAACAGTGAACGCGCCTAAATACTCTTTACCCATATTGAGTTTACGTAAACGACCTACTGGAACAGTAAGCGTGCCTGTTACTGCAACAGGTGTAAGATCAGTCATTGATGCTTCACGTGTGTTCGGCACAACTTTAGACCAGTCATTTGCACTTGCAATGATGTCTTCAATTTCATTTAAAGGAACATCTTTACGAAGTTTTAAAGTCAATGCTTGTGAGTGACAGCGCATTGCACCAATACGTACACAGTGACCATCAATAGGTACAATTTGTGAATTACCAAGAATCTTATTGGTTTCAACTTGACCTTTCCATTCCTCTTTCGATTGACCGCTTTCAAGCTGTTTGTCGATATAAGGAATTAAAGAACCTGCTAAAGGTACACCGAAGTTTGCTGAAGGGAATCCTTCACCACGTTGTAGTTCAGCAATTTTAGAGTCGATATCTAAAATTGGAGAACGTGGATCGTCTAATAGATCTTTTGTATTGTTATACAAATAGCCCATACCTGTGATGAGTTCACGCATGTTTTGCGCACCCGCACCAGAAGCAGCTTGGTAAGTCATTGAAGTCGCCCATTCAACAAGATTGTTTTGGAACAGACCACCAAGACCCATTAACATCAATGAAACAGTACAGTTACCGCCTACAAATGTTTTCGTACCTTTTACCAAACCGTCTTTGATCACATTCATGTTGACTGGATCTAATACGATGATTGCTTCATCGTCCATACGCAATGTAGATGCAGCGTCAATCCAGTAACCATTCCAACCATCAGTTTTCAACTTAGGGAAAACTTCAGTGGTATAATCACCACCTTGGCAGGTAATAATGACATCCATTTGCTTCAGACTATTAATGTCTGTCGCATCCATAAGTGCTGGGGCAGTTTTACCACCAAACGCAGGGGCTTCACCACCTGCATTACTGGTAGAGAAGTAGAATGGCTCAAAATGAGCGAAATCATTCTCTTCAACCATACGTTGCATAAGGACGGAACCAACCATCCCGCGCCAACCGACCAGACCTACTTTCATGTCACTTTGCCTCGGTGCGTTAAAATAAAAAAGGGGGTTCGAGTGTATCAAAAGAGTGTATAACTGCAAGTGGTACACAATCAAAACAGCAAATATATTGTGCAATATATCTTGTTTATGTTACATGCAAAACTAATATAAATTTATGAATCATCGAAAAATTAAGAATATATAAAGAGAAGCGCTATGCTATGGATTGAGATACTGGCTGTTGTTGTGATTTGGTTAAGTTTTTGGTCTTTGATTCCGCGTGATGAGTGGTGGTTTCGAGGTGCCGATTTTCCAAGACTACAAATTTTAGCCCTAGGCTTTATCGCATTTATCCTCCTGTTGATTTGGGATGGGGAATGGGATTTAAGACGCCAAGTCATATTTGTTGGATTAATTGCTGCATTAGCATATCAATTGAAGATGGTTTTGCCTTATACCTTAATTTGGAAAAAACAGGTGAAACAGGTCCAACCAGATCAACTTGATCCATCAAAGCAAATCTCTTTAATTGTGTCGAATGTTTTAACACCAAATACAGAATATCATCGTTTGATTGAACAGATTCATCAGCATCAACCCGATATCGTATTGACGCTTGAAACAGACCAAACCTGGCAGAATGAACTTTCGGTCATTGAGGCGGATTATCCTTATCGTGTTCCAGTACCTTTAGATAATCTCTATGGAATGCATCTCTACAGTAAGTTGGAATTGAGTGATACCGAAGTCAAATTCATACTGAGTAATGAGATTCCTTCTATTCATACCACAGTGAAATTGCGTTCTGGACAGCCAGTTCAATTATATTGTTTACATCCCAAACCGCCGAGTCCAACTGAAGCCAAAGACTCTACATTACGTGATGCTGAATTGTTGATTGTCGGTGATCAAATTAAAGACTTGGATGAAAGTTGCATTGTCATGGGAGATCTAAACGATGTGGCATGGTCTCGTACCACACGACTATTTCAACGTATCAGTGGTTTGTTAGACCCGCGTGTTGGACGTCATTATGTCAATACCTTCCATGCGGACTATCCGCTATTACGATGGTCACTCGATCATGTATTCCACAGCACTGATTTTGCTTTGGTGAAAATGGAGCGATTACCGCATATTGGTTCGGATCATTTTCCTGTGTACGTTGTTTTACAAACTGGACGACAATTTGAGCAAGTACAGCAAGAATTAGAACAGACGGATGCTGATGAGCAAGAGGCTCAGGAGGCGATTCAAGAAGGTATTGCGAAAGCTGAGAAAGAAGAGAAACAAGTGACAGATGAAATTGCGCAAGATTATAAAGATGGCAAACAAGTGTGAATGGATGCGTGTAAGAAATTGCTTACAATGAATGTGTCTGTTGACCCATAGTCACGAAGCGAGCTTAAGCGTAATCTAAGCTTATCGGCACAGGGAGTGGGAATGGAATGATCCCAATATGGAAGACGACGCCGACGGAAAATCATCATGGAGATGATGTAGGAAAGGAAAGCCAATAAAACAATAATATGATTTTTGAAAAGCACAACCTCATCGACCCGAGTTTTACAGGATGTAGAACTCGGGTTTAGTTTATGGTGGATTTAAACGTTTAAATGCATACAGGTCGAATGAATTAAATCTCGTTATTCAGCTCTAATCTTTTATTAATGCTATGATTTGCCAAAATGAAAATATTGAGCAGATGGGGTATGAGTTTGTTTCTTAAAAATATGAAAGACATAACTACAAGCAAATCCTTCGCTTCGATCGTTGTGTTAAATGTACTAATGAGTACCAATGTTTTTGCACAAGAAGCTGATGAAAAAATGATGGATGCGGTTGCATCTCAAGAACAGGTCGCGAACACTGAAGCTAAAGAAGCTAAAGAAGCTAAAGAAGCTAAAGAAGCTAAAGAAGCTAAAGAAGCTAAAGAAGCTAAAGAAGCTAAAGAAGCTAAAG